>CAMDKE010000342.1 GCA_945901215.1 Comamonas sp. lk | reverse complement strand
GTAGACATGGGCTGTAAACATGCCGTGGCGCGTGGGAATGCGCGCCTCAGATTCCTTGCGAACATCGGCCCCAGCCACTCACGAATGCCCCTAAATGGCTGCTGGGGGCGGTGAATAGCCGGCTGTTAATTGGCGCTTTCCAAAGCGGGCCGCTTCCAAATGCAGAACTTAATGGCAGTGTCAAAAGTGCCCCTGCATTTTTCAGAGAAGGTTCAAGGGCACCTTAAGATAACTCACGCCATTGCCCTCAGGCAGTGGCAACTTGCCCGCCCGCATATTGACCTGAACCGAAGGCAGGATGAGCACCGGCATGGCCAGGGTTTTGTCCCGGGCAGTGCGCATGCTGACGAAGTCAGACTGGCTAACGCCTTCACGCACGTGGACGTTTTCTCGCCTTTGTGCAGCTACGCTGCTCACCCAGGTAGGCGCCCGCTCAGCCGGAGGATAGTCGTGGCACAAATGCAGCCGGGTAGCGGGGTCGAGCGCCAGTATTTTCTGAATAGACTGGTACAACGCAGCCGCATCGCCACCAGGGAAATCACAGCGGGCCGAGCCGTAGTCGGGCATGAACAGCGTGTCGCCCACAAAGGCGTCTAGACCGCATACAAATGTCATGCAAGCCGGTGTATGGCCGGGCGTGTGCAGGGCTGTGAGTTTGAGTTCGCCAACATGCAAGACCTCACCATCAGCCAACAGGTGGTCAAAGTCAGCACCTTGGGTGTCCATGTCGGGTGTGTTGAAGACCTTTTGAAACACCAACTGAACTGCACAAATATCCCGCCCGATCGCAATGCGCCCCCCGAGCTTTTCTTTCAGATAGGGTGCAGCGGAAAGGTGGTCGGCGTGGGCATGCGTCTCTAGGATCCAATCCACTTTCAGTCCGGATTCCAAGACATAGGCAATTACTTTGTCGGCATTGGAATGCGAGGTTCGGCCCGATTTCGGGTCGTAGTCCAACACGCTGTCAATGATGGCCGCACAGCGTGTAGCCGAGTCAGACAGAACATGGGTCACCGTAAAGGTGGCAGGGTCAAAAAATGATTGGATGGTGGGCGTCAGCATGGTGAACTACGCGTGCTATTCAAAGGTCGGCAAGGCAGGTTTTGCCGTCGGCTTGCCCGCCGCCACCCAGGCATCAAACCCGCCGGCAATTGAGCTTACTTTGAGGTAGCCCATGGCGTGGAGCTGAACAGCGGCCAAGGCTGCGCGCCCGCTGGTTTTGCAGTACAGGACGAGGTTTAAGTCGCGCGCGGCAAGTTCGGGACTGCCGCTCATCTTGAATTCCAGCAGGCCGCGCGACATGTGCACGGCGCCAGGCAAGTGGCCTGCGGCGTATTCATCGGCCTCGCGTACGTCAATTAGCACATCGGCATTGCGCACGGCGTCTTCAGCCTTGGCGATGGCAATTTCATGGGTTTGGGCTTTGGCCTGGGCCACCAGGTCGTGGGCGTTTTTCATGGTGTCAGTCTTTCTGGGATGGAGAAGGCTCGCCTTCAAGTGGTTTCAAGCGAAGCTGGTTGCTGTCAAACACCTCGATTACAACCGCAATTCCCTGCCCCACACTTTGGGTCACGGTACAAAAGCTCTCAAACTGCTCCAATACGCGGTCCAAATGCTCTAGCGATGCGGCAGGCACGCCCAGGGTCAGCACGGCACGGATTTGCAACACGCGCAACCGGCCTTCGCAGTTGCGCCCAACCTGGGCCTGGACGTCGCAGCGCAGCGGTTCGGGGTTTTGCTTGAACTTGCGCAGCGCAAACAAGAGCGAATCGGCCAGGCAGTTACCCACCGCCGCAGCCAGCAATTGCACGGGCGATGGTCCTCGGCCCTTGCCCATGGGCGCGGGCTCGTCGGCCAGCAGGGGCGGCACCGTGCCGCCAAAGCTGACGCTGAATTGGTAATCCTGCTGTTGCTGCAGGCTGACGTGGACCAGGGATTCGCTCATAGTTTTCCAAGAGATGTGTTGCCAAGGCGGAGGTCAATGCGCCACCGCTGCTCCATTTGCCGTGCGTTCAATGCGGCTTTTTCTCGGCCAGGCGAACGATACCAAGTAGTTTTAGCACGTATTTTTCGTACACCGGCTCGGATGTGCCATTACGTATTTTGCGCAAAAAATACTTCTCGAACGCGATTTTTGCCAAATGCACCCATTTGCCCTTTTTAAACCAGTTGACGTTGCGCGGTGGAATCTGCGGCAGCGCCACAAAGGCCGCGCCCGTGTCGCCCATATCGGCCAGGCAGATGGCGTTCCAGGTGCCCTTGGCCTCAGCGGGCTTGCCTGCCAGTTCGTCAGCAATATTGTGCGCAATGGCGCCTACCATGCTCTCGATCATGTAGCCGGTCTTGGGCGTACCGGTGGGCACCGGCGTCACTTCTACCGGGGGAATGGCCACGCACACGCCCGCCGAGAAGATGTTCTTGTAAGCCTTGCTGCGCTGAAACTCGTCAATCAATACAAAACCGCGCGGGTTGCACAAGTTGGGGACGGCGGCCACTGCGTCCACGCCCTTGAAGGCGGGCAGCATCATGGACAGTTTGAAGCCCAGCTCGTGCTCTTTGTAGACGTTGCCAAGATCGTCGAGCTGGGTGACAAACATCTTGCCTTCTTCGACCTTGGTGGTTTTGGCGTTGGTGATCCACTTCATGTCGCGGTTGCGCATCTCGGACTCCAGCATCGATTTGCTGTCACCCACCCCGCCCAAGCCCAGGTGGCCGATATAGGGCTCGCTGGTGACGTAGGTGATGGGCACCTTGTGGCGCAGCTTGCGCCGGCGCAGGTCGGTGTCCAGGATGAAGGCAAATTCATAGGCCGGGCCAAAACAGCTCGCACCCGGCATGGCGCCGATTACCAACGGGCCGGGTTCCTTGAGGAAGTTCTCGTAGTCCGCCCAAAAGGCGTCCGCGTGGTCTACCGAGCACACCGAGTGCGTAAAGCCGCCACCCCCGTGGGATACCGGGCCTGCGCCCGGTACTTCCGAAAACGACAACTTGGGGCCGGTGGTGATCACCAAATAGTCG
>CAMDKE010000341.1 GCA_945901215.1 Comamonas sp. lk | reverse complement strand
TCAACGCCTAGCGTCGGACTTCGTTGGTTTTAGCTTCGGCGTGCACGGTGTGAACCACCTTGACCGCTTGGTCGTCCGGGATCTCGCCGTAGGACAGGATGATCAGCTCGCTCACCCGGTGGCGCACCGACTTGGCCAGCCAGGGGCGAATCGCCGGTGAGACCACCAAGACTGCGCTGTGGCCCAGGTCTTCGACCGCCTTGGCACCGTCGCGCAGCGCGCTAAACAAGCGCTCGGCCAAACCGGGCTCAATCACCATGTTTTGTCCTTGGCCCTGTTGCTGCAGCACGTTGTGCAGTAGTTGCTCCAGACCAGGGTCGAGCGTCATGACCGACAGGGTCTCTTTGTCATCGACCAGGCCTTGCACGATCATGCGGCCCAGGCGCGGACGAACCAAGGCGGTGAGTTGCTCGGGGTCCTGGGTGCGGGCGCTGACTTCGGACAGCGTCTCCACGATGGTGCGCATGTCGCGGATCGAGACGCCATCGCTAAGCAGGCTTTGAAGGGTGCGCGTGAGCACGCCCAGCGAGAGTTTGGAGGGGACTAAATCTTCGACCAGCTTGGGCGACTTGGCCGTCAGCTTGTCGAGCAACTGCTGGACTTCGTCGTGGCTAAGCAGGTCCGAGGCGTTGTCGCGCAAGACCTTGTTGAGGTGGGTCGCAACTGCCGTGGCCGCATCGACCACGGTGTAGCCCAGTGCGCGTGCATGGTCGCGCTGGGAGGGCTCGATCCAGACCGCTTCCAGGCCGAACGCCGGTTCTTGCGTCGGAATGCCTTCCAAGGCGCCATAAACCTGTCCCGGGTTGATCGCCATTTCGCGCCCGACCTTGACCTTGCCGCGGCCGCGGATCACGCCTTTGAGGACGATGTGGTAGCTGTCCGGGTCAATGCTCAGCGCGTCACGGATGCGCACGGGCTGTATCAAAAAGCCCAGTTCGGCCGACAGTTTCTTGCGCACTCCCTTAACGCGGGTCATCAACTGACCACCGGTCTCCGCATTGACCAGCGGAATCAGGCCGTAACCAATTTCCAGACCCACCAGGTCGACCTGGTCCAGGTCTTCCCAATCCAGTTCTCTGGGCTGCTCGGGTGCGGCTGCCGCTGCGGCGGCGATTTGCTCGGGCGAGTCTGTGGCCGCTTCGCGGCGCAAGACCATCACGCCCAAAGCCGCACTGCCAGCGGACAAAGCGATAAACACCAGGTGCGGCATGCCAGGCACCAGGCCCAGGATAGCCATGATGCAGGAGGTAACAAACAAGGCCGTCGGGTTGCCCAACTGGGTTCCCGCCTGCTCGGTCATGGACTCGGTGGTAGTGACCCGGGTAACAACAATGGCAGTGGCCAGCGACAACAAGAGCGAGGGGATTTGCGCAACCAGGCCGTCGCCAATGGTCAGCAGGGAATAAATGCGACCGGCTTCGCTAAGGGACAAACCGTGTTGGCCCATGCCAATGGCCAGACCGCCGATGAGGTTAATAAACAAAATCAACAAGCCGGCAATGGCATCGCCACTGACGAACTTGGATGCACCGTCCATGGAGCCGAAGAAGTCGGACTCTTGCGCCAACTCGGCGCGGCGGGTTTTGGCGGTTTCTTGGTCGATCACGCCCGCATTCAGGTCGGCGTCAATCGCCATTTGCTTGCCTGGCATCGCGTCCAGGGTAAAGCGGGCATTTACTTCAGATACCCGGCCAGCGCCCTTGGTCACCACAAAGAAGTTCACGATCATCAGGATCGCAAAAATAATGAAACCCACCACGTAGTTGCCACCGATGACAAACTCGCCGAAAGCAGCATTCACCTTGCCTGCGGAGTCATGGCCCTCGTGGCCATTGACCAAAATGACCCGGGTGGACGCCACATTGAGCGCCAGACGCAGCATGGTGGCAAACAGCAGTACCGAGGGGAAGGCGGAAAACTCGAGCGGCTTACGGATCTTGATGGCGATCATGATGATCAGCACGCTGGACGCAATGTTGAAGGTGAACAGCACGTCCAGCAGCACCGGGTGCAGCGGGATCACCAACATACCCATAATCAACAACACCAGAGCGGGAATGCTCAGGTCATTGAAATTGAACTTGGACAGGTTTTGTCGAATCGTCGACAGGGTGAACGCGCTCATGGACGGGTATTCATGAAAATCAGGGCTTCAGGATGGGAAATGGCGAAAAATTAATCTCATAAAGAGGCCTGAATGCAATGTCCATGCCACAGTTTCCCGACATCAAAGACCTGCACCGGGCTGCCTCGCAGCGGCAATTTTTGTCCCGTCACGCTTCTTGCATAGTCCTTGGCATTCGCCGCTGCGTGTGGCCTCTCTAAGAATGGTGTTTTCATGGAAGCGAAATTGAGTTTTTTGTCGCCCAAGCCGGTTTCTCCCAATGCAGGTGAAGCCCTGCCCGCTGCGACCGGCGCCGAAGCCAAAGCCCCTGCGACCGAGTTTTCCGAGGTCTTGACCGGACAAATGTTTAAAACCCAGCGGCAAGGCATTGCCGCTTCAAGCATTCCCAGTGCGGGTTTGCAGGTCGTTCCACTGGGGAAAAGCATCAATGTGATCACCAGCGACGCGCCCTTGCCGGATATGGCGAGTCTGGCCAGCTTTGCCCGTGCCCAGGGGCTTGACGAAGCTGCGGTTCAAGCCCTTTTTGGCCCCTTACCCAGCACCAAAGACGCGGTTTTGTCTCCCGCCGCTGTACCAAGCAGCCTTCCAACCCTTGGTCCAACGCTTGTGCTTGCCACAGCGCAGAGCCTCGCAAGCGCCCTCAGCGCCAAGGCGCTAAGCGTGGCCGACGACCCGGCGCCCAACACTCCACCGGCCCAGGCCACGGCATTAGCAGCGGCCAGTGCAATCCAAAACACGGCCAGCAACACCATCGCGCTGACCACTGAATCGGAATCCACGGCCGAAAATGACCGCCTGCTGCCTGACACGACCACGGCGGCAGATGCGCTTACCCAGGCAAGCGCCTTGGCCACGTCGGCCTCCAGTGGCGAGGCTATGGCCGTTTCGGGCCACAGTGCC
>CAMDKE010000340.1 GCA_945901215.1 Comamonas sp. lk | reverse complement strand
ACGCCCTCGTCAGCACCGCATAGACAGGAATTCAAAATGAAACGTACTTACCAACCCTCAAAAATTCGCCGCGCCCGGACCCACGGATTTTTGGTTCGCATGAAAACCCGCGGCGGCCGTGCGGTGATTAACGCGCGCCGTGCCAAAGGCCGCAAACGCCTGGCAGTCTAAGCCAGCCCCGTCAAGGCCTCGGCCTGAACGTGCAGCGTCTGCAAACCAGGCCCCAATTTCAGGCAGCGTTGGCTGGAGGTGTTGGAGCGCGAACCGCGCATTTTTCGCTCCATAGCTGCCCCTTTGAGGCGCTTGCTCCGATGGGGGATGGAGCGCCACCGCTAGGGCGCGCCCTAGCGGGGTTTGCCGTTTTGCAGCCTGCTTTGGGCGCCATGGTGCCCAAACGCTGGGCCAAACGCGCAGTTACCCGCAACACCATCAAACGACAAATTTACGTTGTGAGTTCGCAGTTCAGCCTCTCTTTGGCGCCTCGCGCACATGTGGTCCGCCTGCGCGCAGCGTTTGATCGCAAGGAGTTCGTCAGCGCCACTTCAGAGGTACTCAAAGCCGCAGTACGCGCTGAGTTGCTAGACCTTTTTGCACGTGCCACAGCCACTCGGACGCGCACCTGACCATCATGCAGTCTCTTTTGCTCGCCATGGTCCGCGCTTACCGCCTCTTGCTCAGCCCTTGGCTGGGCACAGCTTGCCGTTTTGAGCCCACATGCTCTGTGTATGCTCTGGAGGCTTTGGAAAATCACGGTGCGGCCGCTGGCAGTTACCTGGTGTTATCCCGGCTGGCTCGCTGCCAACCCTGGTGCGCAGGGGGCCACGACCCGGTCCCGCCCGAAAAACCCCGGCTTTTTAGCCGCCTGACTTCTCCCTCTTCCGAAAAGAAAACTTCATGAATGATATTCGCCGCACCATTTTGTGGGTGATCTTTGGCTTTTCCATGGTGCTGCTGTGGGACCAATGGCAGATTTACAACGGCCACAAAGCCACCTTTTTCCCGGGCCAGTCGGCCAACGTCGATGCCGCTGCTTCTATCGCTGGCGCCAAGCCCGCTGCGTCCGACGCCAGCGTGCCCGCATCCGTGACCGGCGCGAGCACCGCCCTGCCCGCCAGTAGCGCTGCGGTAGCTGATGATGGCGCGCCCAGCGCTCCAAGTGAGCGATTCACAGTCAACACCGACGTGTTGAGCCTGCGTTTTGACACCCAAGGCGGCACCTTGGTTGGCTCAGAATTCCTGAAGTACGGCGACACCTTGGACCATGCCAAGCGCTTTGTGCTACTTGACGACAGCAAAGACCGGATTTATTTGGCCCAGTCGGGGGTGGTGTCAGGCGCAGTGCCCGGCGCGTTTCCCACCCACAAGACGCCAATGGCCGTTAGCGGCGCGCGCGAACTCAAAGATGATGCGCAGAGTCTGCAAATTCGGTTCGAGTCGGCCGATGTCGGCGGCATCAAACTGGTCAAAACGTACACCCTCAAGCGCGGCTCCTACGCTGTCGGCGTCAGCCATGCCTTGACCAATACAACTGGTGCGGCGATTGCCCCCCAGCTGTATGTGCAACTGGTACGCGACGGCAACAAGCCCCCGGGCGAATCGTCTTTCTATTCCACCTTCACCGGTCCGGCGGTTTATACCGAGGCCCAAAAGTACCAAAAGGTCGAATTTGCGGACATCAAGAAAAAGAGCGCCACGTACGAAAAACAGTCGACCACCGGCTACGTGGCCATGGTGCAGCACTATTTCGCCAGCGCCTGGATCCTGCCCGAAGGTATGAGCCGCACCATTTCGCTAGACCCGGTTGAACTCGGCGGTGGATTGCCCGATTGCTGCTACCGCGCGGCCATGGTGGCGCCGCTCGAAGCCATCGCACCTGGCACCACACGCACCGTAGAGACCACCTTTTTCGTTGGGCCCCAAGAGGAAAAGATGCTTGAAGCCCTGGCCCCTGGCTTGGAGCTGGTCAAAGACTATGGCTGGCTCACCATTTTGGCCAAGCCCTTGTACTTTTTGCTGGACTACATCCACAGCGTGATCCAGAACTGGGGTTGGGCCATCGTTGGCCTGGTGCTGTTACTAAAAATTGCCTTCTACTGGCTCAACGCCAAGGCCTATTCCAGCATGGCCAAAATGAAGGCGGTCGGCCCCAAGATAACCGAAATGCGCGAGCGGCTCAAAGACAATCCGCAGCAAATGCAGCAGGAGATGATGCGCATTTACCGTGAAGAAAAAGTCAACCCGATGGGTGGCTGCTTCCCCATCATGGTCCAGATTCCGGTGTTTATCGCCCTGTACTGGGTGCTGCTGTCAAGCGTAGAAATGCGCAACGCGCCCTGGATGGGCTGGATCCATGACCTGTCGGCGCCAGACCCTTACTACATCTTGCCCGTCATCATGACGCTGACGACGATGCTGCAAACCGCGCTCAACCCCGCACCGCCGGACCCGCTGCAGGCCAAAATGATGTGGTTCATGCCGCTGGCGTTTAGCGTGATGTTCTTCTTTTTCCCTTCGGGCCTGGTGGTCTACTGGATTACCAATAACGTCCTGTCGATAGCACAGCAGTGGCTGATTAACACCCGCATGGGCGTGCCGCCGCAGTTCAACCTGCCGTCCTTTAAATAGACACAGCTTGCCGGTTGCCAAGCCAAGGGCCGCGCAAGCGGCCCTTCTTGCGTATGCTGCCTGTATAACCCGCACACTGCTTTTGTAACCATGCTCAGCCGCCACCACGACCCCATCATTGCCATTGCCACCGCCCCCGGGCACGGCGCGGTTGGCATCGTGCGGGTCAGCGGCACGAATCTGGCGCCACTGGCACGCACCTGGCTGGGCCGCGACCTGCGCGCACGCGAAGCGGCGTACCTGCCCTTCCCCGATGCCGATGGCACGCCCATCGACCAGGGCCTGGCGCTATTTTTTCCAGCGCCGCACTCCTTTACTGGCGAAGACGTGCTGGAGCTGCAAGCTCATGGCGGGCCGGTGGTGCTCCAGCTCTTATTGGCGCGTTGCCTGCAAGCCGCAGTCGAGCGTGACCCT
>CAMDKE010000339.1 GCA_945901215.1 Comamonas sp. lk | reverse complement strand
AAAGACCGGGCAGTGGTTGAAAACGGCCAGGTCGTGGTGCGCCCTATGAACTACTTCGCCATGTCCTACGACCACCGCATCATCGACGGCCGCGAAGCCGTACTGGGCCTGGTGGCCATCAAAGAAGCGATGGAAGACCCCTCGCGTCTCTTGTTTGACATCTGATCAGAAAGCCCAACATGAGCAAACAATTTGACGTCGTCGTCATCGGCGGCGGCCCTGGCGGCTATATCGCGGCCATTCGCGCTGCACAACTCGGCTTTCAGGTCGCCTGTGTGGACGAGTGGAAAAACGCCACGGGCGGCCCTGCGCTGGGTGGCACCTGCACCAACGTGGGTTGCATTCCGTCTAAAGCCTTGCTGCAGTCCAGCGAACACTTTGACCAAGCGAATCACCACTTTGCCGAGCACGGAATTTCGATGGGCAAAGTAGAGATGGATGTGGGCCAGATGCTGGCGCGCAAAGACATGGTGGTCAAGCAAAACAACGACGGCATCCAGTACCTGTTCAAGAAAAACAAAATTGCGTTTTTCCACGGACGCGGTGCTTTTGTCGGCTCGTCGGATACGGGCCACACGGTTCAGGTGAGCGGTGCGGTAGACGAAACCTTGACGGCCAAACACGTCATCGTCGCCACGGGCTCCAGCGCGCGCGCTTTGCCCGGTACGCCGTTTGACGAGGTGAACGTCTTGTCCAACGACGGCGCTTTGCGTGTGGGCGCGGTGCCCAAGAAGCTCGCGCTCATTGGCTCGGGCGTCATCGGCCTGGAAATGGGCTCGGTCTGGCGCCGTTTGGGCGCGGATGTGACGATTCTGGAAGGCCTGCCCACGTTTTTGGGTGCGGTGGATCAGCAAATCGCTAAAGAAGCCAAAAAAGCCTTTGACAAGCAGGGCCTCAAAATCGAGCTGGGCGTGCAAGTGGGCGACATCAAGGTCGGCAAAAAAGGTGTGACAGTGGCTTACACCAACGCCAAGGGAGAGGCCGTGGTGCTCGACGCCGACAGGCTGATTGTGTCCATTGGCCGCGTGCCTAATACCACGGGCTTGAACCCCGCCGCCGTGGGCTTGGCCTTGGACGAGCGCGGTGCCATCGTGGTGGACGGCGACTGCAAAACCAATGTGCCCGGTATCTGGGCGGTAGGCGACGTGGTGCGCGGCCCCATGCTGGCGCACAAGGCCGAAGAGGAGGGCGTGGCCGTGGCCGAACGCATTGCCGGTCAGCACGGGCATGTCAATTTCAACACCATTCCCTGGGTGATCTACACCAGCCCCGAGATCGCTTGGGTGGGCCGTACCGAGCAGCAGCTCAAAGCCGATGGCGTGGCTTACAAGGCGGGAACCTTTCCCTTCTTGGCCAACGGACGCGCCCGCGCCTTGGGCGACACTACCGGCATGGTGAAGTTTTTGGCCGATGCCGCTACCGACGAGATCTTAGGCGTGCACATCGTGGGCCCCATGGCGAGCGAGTTGATTGCTGAAGCAGTAGTTGCGATGGAATTCAAGGCTTCGGCTGAAGACATAGCACGGATTTGCCACGCACATCCGTCTTTGAGTGAAGCGACCAAGGAAGCGGCCTTGGCGGTCGACAAGCGCACGCTGAATTTTTAGCTAGCGGCCTGCGCCAGTGACGCGGACACCCGATGGCGGCCTTGCTGCTTGGCCGCGTACAGCGCGTTGTCGGCTTGCAGGAGCAGCGCCCCTGCTGTCGATTCCAAATTGGGGTAGGCGGTCGCCACACCAATGCTGACTGAAACGCGCCCATAGGGTGAGCCGTCGTGCGCGATGGCTAGACCAAAAACTTCTTGGCATAGGTAGCTGGCAATGGACACGATGCCGCTGGCATCGGTGTCGGGCGCAATTAGCACAAACTCCTCGCCGCCGTAGCGGGCGATCAGGTCACCGCTGCGCATGATGCCAGCTTCAAAAACACGGGCCAGTTGGCGCAAGCATTCATCGCCGGCTTGGTGGCCATACCGATCGTTATATGGCTTGAACCAGTCAACGTCGATAATGGCGAGTGACAAAGCGCGCTTCGCACGTGCGGCCCGTCGCCACTCTATTTGCAGCATTTGGTCAAATCGCCGCCGGTTGGCCACACCGGTCAAGCCGTCCACGGCGCTGAGGGACTCAAGTTTTGTTGCAGCCTGCTGCAACTCCTGGGTGCGTCGCGAGACCATGGCTTCAAGAGTCATCTCCGAGGTTCGGAGTTTTTCAATGGCTTCGTTTTGCATAGAGGTAAGCGCCAGTTGGGCTTTGTGTTTTTCCTGGTTGAGTTCGGCGACCCTGCAGGCGATGGTGTAAGCCATCAGCAGCGTACTGATGGCGTACCCCAGCAAAAGGTGGGTGTCAGCGCTGGTACTGCGTTCCAGGAGGCCCAGTGTGTCAAATATGACCACCAACAGCCCGACAAAGAGCACTGCGTAGGCCGCTACCAAGTGATGTAGGTCAGGCACCTTTCGGTTTGCGAGGTAGAGTGCCGTCGTTAGCATCAAAACGTTGAAAAGTCCTAGCATCCACGGCAGCACATGCGACGCCAGCGCAGGCCAGAGCAGCATCAGGGGAAACACGGCACAAAACACGGCATATCCCTTGAACGCCCGGCTAAGCCTGGGAAATTGGGAGGATGTAAGAAAGAGCTTTTGAACCAAGCTGGCAACAAGCGCCATAAACACCGCCAGGAGTGCGATGTAGGCATCAGAGCCCCAGTCGGTGTCGCCCCAGGTCGTGATGGTGTGTGGCAGTTCGAAGCGACCGGCCAGGGTCGCGCCAGCGCCGACGATACATGCGCCATAAAGCCCGTAGAGCGCCTCACGCGTGGCGAAGTACAGCGCCAGCTGGACCAATGCTACGGCCACGGCAAAGCCAAAGAGTGCCGCCTGGGTGGTGTAGTCCTGCCTTTCGTGGGCTTCAAAAGCGCCTTCATCCCACAGCGTGGCGACCAGTGAATTCGTGGCGACACCCCGTAAGCGGAAATAAATCGTTGTTTTGGTCTCACCTGCAAACCGCAGAGGAAATATGAGGTTGCGGTGGCCGTACGGACGAGAGG
>CAMDKE010000338.1 GCA_945901215.1 Comamonas sp. lk | reverse complement strand
GAAAGATAAATCTGCCTACACCTACGGCCTGCACGGCACACCGACCACCTACGCGTTGGAAGAGCGCCTGTGCACCTTGGAGGGCGGCTTGCAATGTGTGCTGGTGCCCAGCGGTCTGGCTGCCTTGGCGCTGGTGGCACTGGCAGTATTGAAAACCGGCGACGAGGTGCTGCTGCCCGACAACGCCTATGGCCCCAACAAGGCTCTGGTAGAGGGCGAATTGCAGTCCTGGGGCATCAGCCACCGCTATTACGATGCCATGGACCCGCAGGACCTGGCGGCTAAGTTGTCGCCGGCAACCCGCCTGGTGTGGGTGGAGGCGGCGGGTTCGGTCACCCTCGAGTTTCCAGACCTGGCCACCCTGGTGCAAATTAGCAGGCAACACGGCGCCCTGGTGGCACTGGATAACACCTGGGGCGCAGGCCTTGCCTTCAAGCCGTTTGACCTGGTGTCCGGTGCGCCCGAGCCCCTGGGGGTAGATATTTCTGCCCACGCACTCACCAAATACCCCAGCGGCGGCGGCGACGTGCTGATGGGCAGCGTCGTCACCTGTGACCCTGCGTTGCACATGCAGATCAAGCTGTGTCACATGCGTCTTGGCCTGGGTGTGGGGGGCAATGATGCCGAGCTGGTGCTGCGCTCCTTGCCCAGCATTGCCTTGCGCTACCGCGCGCACGACGAGGCTACCCGTGCCCTGGCTACCTGGTGCCAGACGCAGCCACAGTTTGTGCAGGTCCTGCACCCGGCCTTGGCGGGTTCACCGGGCCATGAATTCTGGAAGTCGCTTTGCGATCGACCCGATGGTGGCGCGGCCTGCCTGTTTAGCGTGGTGGTGGCGCCCCAGTACGACCAGGCGCAGGTAGACGCCTTTTGCGATGCCCTGAAACTGTTTCGTCTAGGTTACAGCTGGGCGGGCCCGATCAGTTTGGTCGTGCCCTATGGTTTGCGCACCATGCGCAGCGCCTGGCCCAAAGAAATCGCCCGGGGAACACTGGTGCGCTTCTCGGTCGGTCTGGAAGCCGTGGCCGACCTGCAGGCCGACATCGCCCAAGCCCTGCTGCAGATTAAGGCTTAGCCCACAAACGCTGGCCCGAAGCCTCTAAGTGCGTGAGGTAGACGCGCACTTCAAACTCCAGTTGGTGGTAGTCGGGTTCTATGTGCGTGCACAGTTTATAAAAAGCCTTGTCGTGGGCGCGTTCGCGCAAATGGGCCAGCTCATGCACCACGATCATGCGCAAGAACTCGGGCGGTGCGTCCTTAAACAAACTGGCAATGCGGATCTCGTGCTTGGTTTTCAGGCGCGAGCCCTGCACCCGGGATATGGTGGTGTGCGTGCCCAGGGCGTTTTGCACAACGTGCAACTTGCTGTCAAACGCCACCTTGCTCAAAGGATCTGCGCCACGCAAATGGCTGTTTTTGGCGTCTTGCACGTAGTCGTACAGCGCGCGGTCGGTGCGCAGGCCATGGCCTTGCGGGTATTTTTGGGTCAGCCACTGGGCCACGCGGCCTTGGTCCAACAGCGCCTGTACCTGCGCGCGGGTGGCTTCGGGGTAGGCCTGCAGGTAGGGCAGGGGCCTCACACCTCGCGGCGCAGGGCCGGAAACAAAATCACGTCGCGGATACTGGCGCTGTCCGTCAGCAACATCATCAGCCGGTCAATGCCGATGCCGCAACCGCCCGTTGGGGGCATGCCGTATTCCAGCGCGCGCACGAAGTCGTGGTCGTAGTACATGGCCTCGTCGTCGCCGTTGTCTTTGGCCGCCACCTGGGCGTGAAAGCGCGCCGCCTGGTCTTGCGCATCGTTCAGTTCGCTAAAGCCGTTGCCGAATTCACGGCCGGTGATGTAGAGCTCAAAGCGCTCGGTCACGCCCGGCTTGGTATCGCTCTCACGCGCCAGCGGCGAAATTTCTACCGGATGCTCGCAAATAAAAGTGGGCTGCCAGAGCTTGTCTTCCACGGTTTCTTCAAAGTACAGCACCTGCAAGCTGGCCAGGCTGCGGGTGGACAGGTGGTGTTTGGCCTCGGTCATGCCCAGTTTGCGCACCGCGTTGCTCAGCCATTCGGCGTCGAACACGTGGTCGCCCGCATCGGTGTATTTCCGGACGGCTTCGATGATCGTCAGACGCTCGAAGGGCTGCGCCAAATCGACCGGCTTGCCGCCATAGCTCATTTGCAGGTTGCCCGTGGCCTTGATGGCGGCGTCGCGCACCAGGTTTTCGGTAAACGTCATCAGGTCTTGGTAGTTCCAGTAGGCCGCGTAGAACTCCATCATGGTGAACTCGGGGTTGTGCCGAACCGAGATACCTTCGTTTCGGAAGTTGCGGTTGATCTCAAACACCCGATCGAATCCGCCCACGATCAAGCGCTTCAAATACAGCTCGGGCGCAATGCGCAAGAACATTTGCTGGTCCAGCGCGTTGTGGTGGGTGGTAAATGGTTTGGCGTTCGCGCCGCCCGGAATGGGGTGCAGCATGGGCGTCTCCACTTCCAGAAAGCCGTGGTGCACCATGAATTCGCGGATGCCGCTGACCGCGCGGCTGCGCGCCACAAAGCGCTTGCGCGAGGTCTCGTCGGTCATCAGGTCGATGTAGCGCTGGCGGTATTTGACCTCTTGGTCGGCGATGCCGTGGAACTTGTCGGGCATGGGCCGCAGGCTTTTGGTCAGCAAGCGCAAGCTGGTGGCGTGGATGGACAGTTCGCCAGTTTTGGTTTTGAACAGGCGCCCCTCGGCCGCCACGATGTCACCCAAGTCCCAGTGTTTGAAGTCTTCGTAGAGCGAGTCACCTACCTCTTCACCCTTGACGTAGACCTGGATGCGTCCGCCGCTGGGGCCAAACGAGGCGTCTTGCAGCGTGCAAAAGCTGGCCTTGCCCATCACGCGCTTGAGCATCATGCGTCCGGCCACTTTGGTGGTGACGCCCATTTCAAACAGGGCGGCCGCGTCAAGCGCCTCGTAGCTGCCAAACAATTCTGCGGCCTTGTGGCTAGGTTGGAAGTCGTTGGGAAACGCCACACCCAGGCCATCGGCCTGGCGTTCGCGCAAAACCT
>CAMDKE010000337.1 GCA_945901215.1 Comamonas sp. lk | reverse complement strand
CTCACGTTGACCGCGACCTGCCGAGTAGTAGTTTTTACGTTGACCGACCTGGCGAAAGCCGTGGCTCTCGTAGACCTGGCGCGCGCGGGTGTTGCCCACCCGCACTTCCAGCCACAGCCACTCGGCGTTTTGCCCACGTGCCCAGATGTCCAGTGCGTCGAGCATCAGCTGCGCCCAGCCTTGGCCTTGGTACTCGGGCTCCACGGTGATGTTGAGCAGGTGCACTTCGTCCACGCCCTTCATGGCCACAAAGTAGCCCAGGATGGTGGCCTCAGCCATCAAGATTTGCGCCTGGTAGCCGCTGTGCAACACATCCTGAAAATTGGCTCGGCTCCAGGGGTGGGCGTAGGCGCGTTGCTCTACCTCCAGCACGGCGGCAAGACGCTCTAGGCGCATGGGCTCAAAGCGCACTTCGGCCGCGGTGGCAGCAGGAGCCGGCCTAGGCATGCGGGGCGGCACTGGCCTGGCGGGCCAGCAGTTGGGCTTTTTCGGTCTTCTCAGCCTCGCGCTCCAGAGTGGTCTTGGCCACCTTGTCGCGCACATACAGCGGCAGCGCCCGGCTCGCGGGCACGGCCTGGCCAGCGGCCAGCAAGGCCGGGGCGAGTTGCAGCATGGCGCCAGCCGTGGGCAGGGCCGCAATACACCGCGCACCAGACGCCATGCGCAGGCGATCGCCATAGACACCAGCCGCATTGCCAGCAAAGGCCTGCCACGCATACGCGCCTGAGGCCGGCGCGCTCAGACACGACCACTGCACCACGTCCTCGGGGGCCACCAGACAGGGCGTCTGAAGCGTGGTCCAGAGCGCGCCATCAAAGGCGTAGCTCGCGGCGTAAATCTCGTCCATGCGGGCATCCAGCAAAGCGGTGATGTGGCCTTGTGTGGCGTCGGGTGCGGCAGCGCTGCGCGCCGCTTGCGCCAGCGCCAGCAAAGACGGCACTGGCAGCACCGGCACATTGGCACCAAACGCCAGCCCCTGCGCCACCGAGCACGCGGTGCGCAGCCCGGTAAACGAGCCCGGCCCACTGCCAAAGCAGACCGCGTCCAGACCGGCCAAGCGCAAGTCGGCTTGGCGCAACAAGTCCATGATGGCGTTGATCAGGCTGCTCGAAGCCTGCGCGCCGCCCGGGCCGCTGTGCTGCCACACCTGCTGCTGCACGCCCACGCCACGCGACACGGCCAGCGACAAGGCGTCGGTGCTGGTGTCAAAGGCCAACAAGTTCACGGCGCGCCCTTCAAGGCGGCGGTGGGGGCGAGCGCCGCTCGGGCTACCACCTTGCGCACACCAAACACAATACCCGCGCTGACCAGCAGCAGGCCAGCCAGCACATTCCAGGGCAGCGGCTCGCCCAAAAACAGCGCTGCTGACAACGCCGACAAGCCAGGCACTACGGCGGTGATCATGGTCGAGCGCACCGGCCCGAAGTGCTGGATCATTTTGGTAAAACCAATGCCCGACACCACCACCGAGCCCACGCCCTGAAAGCCCATCTGGAACAGCACCTCACGCCATGGCGCGGCAAACGCCTGGCCGTTTACCCAGCCACCCAGCAACAACACGGTGTAGACCGGCACATACACCACAAAGGCCAGGGCAGTTATGGCAATCGTGGCGCGCACGGCGTCGAGCGAATAGCGGCGCACCAGCACGCTGTAAACCGACCAGGCCATGGCCGCGCCGATAAACAGCAGGTCGCCGCGCCAGACGCCGCTGCCGTTAAAGGCGTGCAGCAGGCTGGCGCCGCCCACCAGCACATCGCCACCCAAAATGAGCGCCAGACCCAGCGCCCGGCCCCAGCTGATGCGGTCGCCTAAGAGCAACAGCGCAAGCAGCGTAGTCCAAAGTGGCAAGCTGCCCGGCAACAGCACCGAGGCGTGCGCCGCCGGGGCAAACACAAAGCCGCTGTAGGCCAGCATGGCGTAAAGCAGACCGCCAAATATGCCCACCAGCGCGGTAATGTCCAGCGGCAGCGGCGACAGGCCGCCGAGCGAGCCCCGGCCTTGGCCCGCCAAATGCGCCTTGCGCGAGAGCCACCAGCCCCAGGGCAGCAATACGAGGCCCGCGCCCCACAGGCGCGCGTAGACGATGTCAAACGGCGTCAACACGCCGCCGCGTGCCGGGTCGGCGGTGGCGCGGGCGATGACGATAAACGAAGTCCAGATCGCCACCGTTATCACCGCTGCCAGCAAACCCACGGCTTGGGGCGATAGGCGGGGCGATGGGGGGGAGGCTGGGGCGGGAAAAGACATCCGGGGATTATCGGCGCAGGCCCCAGGGCGCGCACCCATAATCCGCCTATGTATTGGCGCCGCCTGCTCTTGATCGCCCTGTGCTTCGCCTGCACCTGGGCGAGTGCGCAGATTCCCGCAGCGGTCGAAGCCGAACTGGCGCGCGCCAAAGTGCCACAGGACGCCGTGGCCCTGCTGGTACTGGACGCGCACAACGCCAGCGCCACGCCACGTCTGAGCCACCGTGCAGGGGTGCCCATGCAGGCCGCGTCGCTAATGAAGCTGGTGACCACCTACGCCGCACTCGACCTGCTGGGCCCGGCCTACACCTGGGCCACGCCGGTCTATGTGCAGGGCTCGGTGCGCGCCGGGGTACTCACGGGTAATGTCTACATCCAGGGCCAGGGCGACCCCAAGCTGGTGCTCGAGCGTCTTTGGCTGCTGCTGCGCCGCGTGCAGGGCATTGGCATTACGCGCATTCAGGGCGATATCGTGCTCGACAACAGTGCGTTTGAGGGGGTGGCCAGCGATCCCGGCGCCTTTGACGGCGAACCGCTGCGCCCCTACAACGCCAACGCGGACGCGCTGTTGATTAACTACAAGTTGGTGCTGATGACATTCACGCCAGATATTGCGCGCCACATTGCGCATGTTCAGTTTGAACCGCCCTTGTGGGGCGTGAAAACCCAGGACACGGTGGCGCTGCAAACGGGCTCCTGCGGCGACTACCGGGCTGCGCTCAAGGCCGCACTGACAGACCCAGCGCGCATCCGTTTTGCTGGCGCCTACCCCGCCGACTGCGGCGAAAAAGTCTGGCCCCTGGCCTATGTGGACCC
>CAMDKE010000336.1 GCA_945901215.1 Comamonas sp. lk | reverse complement strand
ACGCCCGCCCAGAAGTCACTCTTTGCAGCTTTGGAGTTGGCACTGCCCACCCCCGAAAACCTCACCAAACCCGCTTTGTAGTCTGCGATTGGACACCCGTTTCCAATGAAATCAACCACTTACGTGCCGGAAGTGTTGAACTTAAGTGGTAAGCCTCAAACAGGCGCAACGCTTCCCGGATGACTTCACTGGCGGAACCAAACATGCCCGAAGCAACATGGGCCCTTACCCGGCTCTCTAGCTCTGGTGGCAGCGAAACGTTCAACGACATGGTTAACTCCTCATTGCGATGGCAGACTTTGCCATTCTAGAGTGATTGTCCTGCCGAAACGAACAAGCACCCAGTGCTGATCCGGCGAGATTTGTTGCGTGAAGGTGTTTGAAATGGAAAAGAACGCCGATCTCGCTGGTAGAAGGATAGTTAGGGCCGCAGCGCCTCCAGCACCGCGCTGGGATTGCGGTCAATCACGTTCAGCAAAACCAGTGACGCGCCACTGGGTGCGCGGTCGCCACGTTCCCAGTGGCGTAGCGTGGCCACCGAGAACCCAAAGCGTGCCGCAAACTGCTCTTGCGTCAGGCTCAGGCGCTGGCGCAAACCGGACACATCCACCGCTTGCGGCTGATACAACTTGATCCCCGTGGTTTTGCCTTTGGACTTGGCATGGGCAGTGGCCTCGTTGAGGCCTTGCTTGATACTTTCGAATGCTTTTGTCATTGGGAGTTCTTTCGGGAGCGCTAGCGCTTCAACTGCGCAGAGAAGTTTTCATGCGGCCCCACCGCGAGCAAAACCAGCGCCTCGGGCGCCAGCTTGTTCGGTTGCAGCCGGTAGGCCAGCAAAGTCTCTTGCTTGTTGAGTTTGAATTTGTGGACGAACACGCCGCTCAGGTCGCCCCGTTTTTCTTCGCCAAGCGCGGGTTCAATGACTAGGGCTTGGACTGCGGCGTCCAGCACGGCTTTGTCTGGGGGATACAGCTTTTTGGCCATGCGCGCAAACGAGGGCGTGACCAGAATGGCTAAGGCCATGCGGCTAGCCGAATGAGTAAGGCGCCAGTTGCCCGGCCTTGGCTTCTTCGAGCGACAGCATGGTGTCTTGAATCACTTGCAGGGGCAAGTCTGGGTTTTCCAAAACGGCTTTGCCAATGCGCGCCCAGTATTCGATTTGCTTGGGAACAGATCGGTGCTCGGCAGCGCCCACTACCTTGGCGTCTTCTACCAGCGCGTCTGAGAGTTTGAGTGCAACAGCCATAGGGGCCTCCGTTAAAATTGGTTGGCGCATTATGCAACTCAAGGCAACCTTTTGCAACCTTCGCCCAACCAAATCCTCGCCCAAGCCATGACCACCGATTCCCTGCTCACCCTCAAACTCCCCGAAGGCTACGCCTTTGCCGACCTGAAACTGCGCCGCTACGCTGACGACGAAATTGACCTGGATATGGACTTGTTCAGATTAGTCTGCACGCTCAATGGCATGAATTTCGAGAAGGTCTTGCAAAACCCCGGGCCGGTGGTGACCTCGGTGCTGACGGTTTGGTACAAGCGCCACTTGGCCGATGGCGGCGCGCCAGATGCGTTGATGGAAGAACTGCGCCGCCAGGGGCCGCGATTGAACTGAGCGCTGCCAAACCGTACTGGCTATACTTGTATAGCACTTTTTAGGAGCCGCCATGCTTGCCATCCGTTTACCCGTTGACCTTGAGGCGCGTCTGGGGCTGCTGGCCCAGGAAACCGGTATTACCAAAACCGCATTGGCGCGTGAAGCCATTCAGGCGCACATCGACGACCTGGAGGACTTGCACCTGGCCCAGGCGCGCGCGCGCAAAAACCGCAAGACCATTTCACTGGAAGACGTGGAGCGCGAACTTGGCCTGGCAGATTGAGTTCGACCCCGGCGCACTGAAAGACCTGCGAAAGATAGACAAGCCGATTCAGGTCCGTTTGCTGGGTTTTTTGCGTTCAAGGCTGAGCACATTGGACGACCCCCGGTCCATTGGTGAGGCACTGTCGGGCCAGCGTCTGGGCAGCTATTGGAAGTACCGCGTGGGCGACTGGCGCATCATTTGCGACATCCAAGACCAGCGCATCGTGGTGCGCGTGCTGCGCATTGGCAACCGGCGCGAGATTTTCCGCTAGGCCCTAAGCCGGTCGCCCGGCAGCCCCCGCCGCCAAACACAAATCCGCCCAGGCCTTGCCCTTGTCCGGGCTGTTGCGCAGCAGGGCTTTGGGCGTGTAGGTCACCACCACCGGGATGCCCCGGTAGCGGTACACCGTGCCGCGCTGTTTGCCAGGGGGTTGGGCCAGCGCCTCGGAATGTTCGGCCAGCAGCAACTGGGTGGCAAAGCGGCCCATGGCCAGGATGACTTGGGGTTGGGCCAGGGCGATCTGGCGTTGCAAATAGGCCGCACACTGAGCCAACTCAGCGCTCTGGGGGTTGCGGCCATTGGGTGGGCGGCAGGCGGTGACGTTGGCCAGCAGCGCGGCGTCTTGGCCCGGCGGGGGCGGCTGGTCTGCGCTAGCGCGGGCAGCGCCCACGGCTTTGAGCATGTTGTCCAGCAGCACGCCTGCGTCTGCGGCAAAGGCGTGGCCGGCGGCGTCTTCGTCTTCGTCGGGCGGATCGCCCACCACCATCCATTTGGCGGTTTGGCCATCGGCCAAGGTGCCCAGCGTGCTGTGGTTGCGCCCGGCGCACAGGCCGCAGGCCTGGCATTCGGCAGCGGTTTGCTGCAGCGCGGCCCAGCCCAGGGTGTGGATCTGGCTGATGTCGTTGGCCCCACCCGCGCTTTGCAGGGCCACCACCGCCGGTGAGGCCGTAGCAGCCAGTGAGGCCAGCGCACCGGCCGGGGGCCTGGCGCTAGTTGGCGCGGGGGCAGCTCGCGTTGGCACGGGCGGGCGGCTAACCACGATGGCTCCAGCCGGGGTGGCGGGGTTCGCCTCTGGCGCTGCCTGCACGCCGAAATCGGTGCCGGGCAACCAGACGTGGACGCCCATCTCCAAAAGCATGGCGCGCTGGCGGGTGTCGAGGTCTAGAGGCATGGGTTGATTATGGGAGGCGCGGGTTCACAGGCGCAT
>CAMDKE010000335.1 GCA_945901215.1 Comamonas sp. lk | reverse complement strand
CTTGCTTGAGTATTTCAGCCGCTGGCCGCATCAAGGAGGAATGAAATGGGGCTGACACCGGCAGAAGGATGGCGCGCTTGGCGCCCTGTGCTTTGAGCACTTCGCAGGCCTTATCGACACCGGCTCGGCTGCCCGAAATGACGGTCTGCGCAGGGTCGTTGAAATTAGCGGCTTCCACCACGTCGAGCGAGCCGGCTCCAAACGCATGGCTTACTTCCCTGCAAATCGACTCCACGCGCAATGCGTCCATGCCAAGCACAGCGGCCATAGCCCCCACGCCCACCGGTACGGCGTCTTGCATCGCCTTGGCGCGCAGACGCACCAGCGGTGTGGCTTGGGTCAGCGTCAACGCACCAGCAGCGACCAAGGCTGCGTACTCCCCCAAAGAGTGACCCGCCACCGCATGGGGCTCTACACCAACTTCAGCCATCCAAACTCGATAAGCCGCGACACCCGCGAGCAACATCACGGGCTGGGTGTTGGTGGTGAGCGCCAGAGCTTCTTTGGGGCCATCGTGGATGAGCGCCGCGAGGTCTTGGCCTAAAGCGTCGGACGCCTCCACCACCGCTTGGCGTACCACCGGGTGGTCACCCCAGGCGTCGAGCATGCCAACGGCTTGGGAACCTTGCCCTGGAAAAACAAATGCAAATGGTTTCATGAAATGGTGAGGCAATGGGCCATTGGATTTGACGCGGGCGCAAGCCACTACAGGTTCAGCAGCACGGCGCCCCATGTGAATCCACCGCCCACACCTTCGAGCAAAAGGGTTTGGCCCGCTTGAACCTTGCCGCTGCGTACACCGCAGTCCAATGCCAAGGGGATGGACGCAGCCGAGGTATTGCCATGCTGATCCACGGTGACGATCACCTTGTCCATGGGTAATTTCAACTTCTTAGCGGTGCTTTGCATAATGCGGATATTGGCCTGGTGCGGAATGAGCCAGTCAATGTCGACCTCGGTTTTGCCTGCTTTGTCCAAAACGGCGCGCGCCGCCTCTTCCAAGACCCCAACCGCAAGTTTAAAAACCGATTGCCCGGCCATCTGCAACAAAGGAACGCCCTGCACTTCCCCCCCATTTACATGGCCAGGAACGCACAAGAGGTCCACGTATTTTCCATCGGCGTGCAAGTCGGTAGACAAGATTCCAGGCGTCTCAGAAGCTTCCAAAACCACGGCCCCCGCTCCGTCCCCAAACAGCACGCACGTGCCACGGTCCTTGAAATCCAAAATGCGAGAGAAGATTTCGGCCCCCACCACCAAAGCGCATTTGGCGCTACCGGTCTTGATCAATGCGTCGGCCACCGTCAATGCGTAAATAAAGCCGCTGCAAACCGCTTGAACATCAAACGCCGCCCCGCCATGCGCCCCCAGTTTCCCCTGCAATATGCAAGCCGTCGACGGGAAAACCATATCGGGCGTTGAGGTGGCCACAATAATCAGGTCCACGTCCTGAGGCTTGCGATGGGCCGCCTCCAGGGCTTTGTTGCATGCTTGCAGGGCCAGGTCACTACAAAACACGCCGTCAGCGGCAAAATGCCGCGCGCTGATTCCGCTGCGCTCGACGATCCATTCATCCGACGTTTCGATGCTGTTGCTGGCCAGTTGGGCCACCAGATCGGCATTTGTCAACCTATGGGGAGGGAGGTAACTCCCAGTACCTGTGATGCGTGAATATCTGCTCATGGACGAATATGGGCTACTAACTTTAGAGCGCGCCCGCCGCTGCCAAGAGCGGGGCCGCATGCGCGATACGGGTCTGAACCCGCTCAAGCAAATTGTTCTGCACGGCATCATACGCCCGCGCCAATGCGTTGCTGAACGCCAATTTATCGGCAGAACCATGGCTCTTAAAAACCAAACCACGCAAACCCAGCAGGGCAACCCCGTTGTAGCGGCGATGGTCGATACGGCGTTTCAAGGCCGACAAAACCGAGCTGGCCACGACAGCTGCGAGCTTGGAGAGGAAGTTCCGGGAGAACTCTGCCTTCAGGAAGCCACCAATCATGCTGGCTAATCCTTCGCTTGCTTTCAAAGCCACATTGCCTACAAAGCCATCGCAGACGACCAGGTCCACTGTCCCCTTAAAAATGTCGTTGCCCTCAACGTTGCCATAAAAGTTCAGATCCCCTGACTCAGCCGCGCTGCGCAATAGCTCCCCGGCCTGTTTGATCGTCTCATTGCCTTTGATGAGTTCTGCACCAATGTTTAACAAACCAACCGTCGGCGCGTCCACGTTTTTGGTGACGGATACCAGCGCTGAGCCCATCACGGCAAATTGCAAAAGGTGCAAAGCCGAGCAGTCTACATTGGCTCCCAGGTCCAGGACGGTGGTGGCTTGGCCCAGGGCGTTAGGAATTTGGCCAGCCAGCGCAGGGCGCTCGATACCGTCCAGAGTTTTCAATAGGTAGCGGGAAATCGCCATTAAAGCACCGGTATTGCCCGCTGAAACGGCTGCCTGGGCCTGACCACCCTTGACGCATGCGATGGCCACGCGCATCGAAGAATCTTTCTTTTTGCGCAAAGCCACCTCAAGGGCGTCGTCCATCGCAACCACTTGACTGGCGAACACCTTGGTAGCGCGCGGGTGGGAAAATTTCGCCAAAGCATCAGGTAATCCCACCAGAATCAAGCCCGCGTCTGGGTGGGCCTGCAAGAACTGATCGCAGGCAGGCAAAGTAACACAGGGGCCAAAATCCCCGCCCATACAGTCCACCGAGATGGTGATCATGCGGATCTGTAAGCAAAAAGTCGCATCAGGAACATACGTCGTTCAGGCATAAAAAAAGCCCGACGCTACAAGAAATGCAGCTCCGGGCTTCACGCCAAAATACGTTTTAGGCTTCGGATTTGGTCTTTAAGACCTTGCGACCACGGTAAAAACCGGTCGGGCTGATGTGGTGGCGCAAATGAATTTCGCCCGTGGTGGGCTCCACTGCAATACCGGGCACCACGAGCGCGTTGTGCGAGCGGTGCATTCCGCGCTTGGAAGGTGACTTTTTGTTTTGCTGAACTGCCATGGTTGGCTCCTGGTCAAAAATGCTGCGTGGGTGCAACGCGCTTGGGTTTTCTGGAATACGTATCG
>CAMDKE010000334.1 GCA_945901215.1 Comamonas sp. lk | reverse complement strand
TTGAAGGTCGCCGCGCACATGATGGAGATCAGCGAGAGCGATCTCGAGTTCGTCAATGGCGGGGTACAGGTGAAGGGCGACAAGGGGAAGCGCTTGAGCCTGGCGGAAATCGCAGTCATGCCGCGTCTTTTCAAGCACCAGTTGCCGGCCGACATCGATAGTGGTTTCGAAGCAGACATGGTGTTCGATCACCCTTACACCACCCTTCCGACGGCTGACCGCAGCGACCTGGGAATCTACTATCCCATGATGGCCCACGCCGCACACATTGCCGTCGTAGAGGTGGATGTTCAGACCGGAGCGGTCAAGTTCCTTGACTACGTCGCCGTGCACGACTGCGGAACCGTGGTGAATCCACGATCGCTTGACGGCCATGTTATCGGCGGCTTAGCCCAAGGTGTGGGCCAAACGCTGCTGGAGGAGTATGTGTATGACGAGGAGGGACAGATCATGAGTTCATCCCTCGTGGACTACCTCCTTCCATCGGCCATGGAAGTACCGGAAGTTCGTCTTGGTCATCACGAGACACCCTCTCCCTTTACACATTACGGTATGAAGGGTGGTGGCGAAGGCGGACGTATGCACGCACCTGCTGCGATCGCAAGTGCGGTGGACGATGCGCTCTCGCCACTGGGAGCGACACGGGCGACGTACCTCCCGCTCACGCCCGAACGGGTTCTTAGCTTGATTCCTATGCAATAGGCGATTGCTAAGGCCGGATAAGCCACCGCCGAGCGCACACAGCGTACAACTGTGTTCAGTGCGGTGGCTTATCTGGTAATTCAGTGGCACCACGGTGTATCAATTTCGACCGAAAGTACCACGATCCCTCGTAGGGCACTTTTTACGCTGCCTCCACAAAACAGGCTAAGCGGTCATCGGCTACCGCGGCCAACAGATGTGTACAGACACCGGCCGCGTAATCAGCGCGCCAAACCGGCCAAGGTACGCAGACTGCGGCGAGAACTCGGCACCTACAATCCTGCGCCGCTATTGCGAAAAACCTAGTCGCAATTTGGGCGCTTACCCCTTTGATGGGGAATACACTTTCTCTTGATGTCCAACCGAATCGATACCCCACGGAGCACGCACAAAAATGGCCACTTTTCCTGAACGAGCCAAGGTCGTCATCATCGGTCAGGGCGGCATCGTCGGCGCCTCGGTGGTGCACCACCTGATTGAACGCGGCTGGAGCGACATTGTCGGTATCGATAAGTCCGCCATCCCCACCGACATTGGCTCCACGGCCCACGCCTCTGATTTCTGCTTCAACACGATGCACGATCAGCTTACGATCTTTACCACCAAGTACAGCATAGACTTCTACGATCGGCTAGGCCGCTACGAGCGCGTAGGCGGCATCGAGGTCGCCCGCGTAGGCGACGACGAGCGCATGGTCGAGTTGCAGCGCCGCGTGGCCTCGGGCAAGGCTTTTGGCAACCGGGTGGAAATGATCACGCCAGCAGAGGCCAAGGCGAAGTTTCCCCTGCTGGAAGAATCCATGATCCAGGGCGCCCTGTGGGACCCGGACGCTGGTCTGGTGAAGCCCCGCTCGCAAATGGTGGCGGGCGAGTTGGTGGACGCCGCCGTGGCCTCGGGCAAGCTGCAGTCGTTTGCCAACACCGCGTGCACCGGCTTGCGTATTGAGAACGGCCGTATCCAGGGCGTGGAAACCACCAAGGGCTATATCGCGGCCGATTACGTGGTGGTATGCGCTGGCCTGTGGGGCCGCCTGATTGCGGGCATGGCGGGTGAAGACCTGCCCATCATGCCGGTGGACCACCCGCTGACCTTTTTCAAACCCTACCTCGAGTTTGCCGGTACCGGCAAAGACATTGGCTACCCGCTTTTGCGCGACCAGGGCAATTCAGCCTATCTGCGCGACACCGGGGATCCAAAAACGCCTGAAGGCGGCCAGATCGAATGGGGCTATTACGAAGAAAAAAACCCCCGCATGTGCCACCCGCGCGATTTGCTGGAGAAAGAGCAGGCGCGCCTGAGTCCCTCGCAGCGCGACCTGGAGCTGGAGCAAATCATGGCGCCGCTGGAGCGGGCGATGGAACTCACGCCCATCCTGGCCGAGCTGGGCTATGACGACAAATACTCCTTCAATGGCTTGTTGCAGGTAACGACCGACGGCAGCCCCTCGATTGGAGAATCGTCGAAGGTGAGAGGTCTTTGGTACGCCGAAGCCGTATGGGTAAAAGACGGCCCCGGCGTGGGCAAGCTGGTGGCCGATTGGATGACAGACGGCACCACGCACTTGGACCATGCCCGCATCGACGTAGCGCGCTTTTACCCCTACCAGCAAGAAGAGCAGTACATCCATGACCGCTGCTACGAGGGCGCCTTCAAGATCTATAACCCGCCGGTGCACACCCGCGAGCCCTACAGCGCCGGGCGCGGCATCTTCAAGAGCCCGTTTTACGAGCGCGAAAAAGCGCTGGGCGCTTACTTCATGGAACTCTCAGGCTGGGAGCGCGCGCATGGCTATGCCAGCAACGAACACCTCTTGGCCGTCTACGGCGACAAGGTGCCGGTGCGCGCCAACGAATGGGACAACCGCCATTTCTGGCGCGTATCCAACGCCGAGCATTTGAAGATGTCGGAAGACGTGGGCATGATCAACGTCTCGCACTTTGCCGAATTTGACGTGGTGGGCCCGGACGCGGCCGACCTGCTGGAGTACATCTGCGTGGCCAAAGTAGGCGGCGACACGCCGGTGGGCAAAGGCATTTACACCCACTTTTTGGACGCCAAAGGCGGTGTGCGCGCCGACTTGACCGTTTTGCGTTTGGGCCAGGACCACTACCGCGTCGTGGACGGCGCCGACGCTGGCCACCGCGACTTCACCTGGGTGCGCCGCATGGCGCAAGACCGCAGTGCCAATGTCACCGTGACCGACACCACCACCGAGTACGGTTGCCTGGGTCTGTGGGGACCCAACGCCCGCACCACGATCCAGAAAATTGCCGACGAGCCCGAGGCCTGGACGAATGAAGCCTTTCCGTTTGCCGCCCTGCGCAACTTGAAGGTCAAAGGCGTGCCGGTGCTGGCTTTCCACATCTCCTATGTGGGCGAGCAAG
>CAMDKE010000333.1 GCA_945901215.1 Comamonas sp. lk | reverse complement strand
GATGGCGTTCATGTTGAAGAAGAAGGTGTTGATCATGGAGCGCGCATTGCGCCCGGTCATCAACTGGGCCAGGTAGCGGCTCTCGATGCGCAGCGCCGTGGGCAAATCAACCTGCAGGCCTTCGACCATGCAGGCCAAGATGGCCTCAGGCGCCGGGTAATTGCCGCGCGTTTGCTTGGCCAGCATGGCCGGTGCCACGGACAGCATGCCAGCCACTTTGGGGCTGGACGGCAGGCCGCCGGGCACCTTGTAGTCCTTGGCTTCCCAGGGGTGCTGGGCGCTGGGGTGGGCGGTAATCCAGGCCAGGGCTTGCGCGCGCATTTCGGCGTGTGCGCCTTCACCGGGCTGCACCAAAGAATGCACCAGCCCCAGTTCATGCGCTTGGGCGGGGGTGAAGGTTTTGCCCTCCACCAAATAGGGCTGCGCGCCCAGCAAGCCCAGGTGGCGCGTCATCTTGGTCACGCCGCTGGCGCCGGGCAGCAGGCCAAGCGTCACCTCAGGCAGGCCAAACTGGATCTTGCGGTCATCAATGGCAATGCGGTGGTGGGCTATCAGCGCCACCTCCCATCCTCCCCCCAGCGCGGTGCCGCCCAGCAGGCTGACCACCGGCTTGCCCAGGGTCTCCAGGGTGCGGAAGTCGTGTTTGATGCGCTCTATCTCTTCAAATATGCGCCCTGCGTCGCTGGGGCGGATGCGCATGGTGGCCTTCAGATCAGCCCCGGCAAAAAAGGTGGATTTGGCCGAGGTCAGCACGATGCCGCGAATCGCGTCCTTGTCGTGCAGCACTTGCGCGGCCAGGGCGTGCATGTCCTCGTACCACGCTGCACACATGGTGTTCACGGGGGAGCCGGGTTCGTCAAAGGTGACGGTGGCAATGCCGTCCTGGAGTTGGTATTGGATCGTTTTCATGCTCACACTCTTTCCACAATGGTTGCAATGCCCATGCCGCCGCCCACGCACAGCGTGGCCAGACCGTAGCGCAGGCCCCGGCGGTGCAGTTCGTCAATCAGGATGCCCAAAATCATGGCGCCCGTGGCGCCCAGTGGGTGGCCCATGGCGATGGCGCCGCCGTTGACGTTGACCTTGTCGTGCGGTACGTCCATTTCCTTCATGAAGCGCATGGGCACCACGGCGAAGGCTTCGTTCACTTCAAACAAATCAATCTGGTCGATGCGCAAACCGGCTTTGGCAAGCGCCTTGCGCGCAGCCGGCATGGGGCCGGTAAGCATGATGGTGGGGTCTGCGCCGCTCAGGGCCGTGGCCACGATGCGCGCGCGCGGTGTCAGGCCGTGGGCTTTGGCAGCTGCCTCGCTGCCAATCAACACGGCAGCCGCACCGTCCACAATGCCCGAGGAGTTGCCCGCGTGGTGCACATGGCGAATGCGTTCGACCTGGGGGTAGCGGGTCAGCGCTACCTGGTCAAAGCCCATGGCGCCCATTTGCTCGAATGCGGGTTTGAGCGCGCCCAAGCCTTCGAGCGTGGTATTGGGTTTGATGAACTCGTCGCGCGCCAAGATGACGTTGCCAATGGCGTCGCGCACCGGCATCACCGAGCGGTCAAAGTAGCCCTGCAATTGCGCGTGCGTGGCGCGGCGCTGCGACTCCAGCGCGAAGGCGTCCACATCATGGCGGCTAAATCCCTCTAGCGTGGCGATCAGGTCGGCGCCAATGCCTTGGGGCACAAACGCGGTTTGCAGATTAGTCTCAGGGTCTTGCGCCCAGGCGCCGCCGTCCGAGCCAATCGGCACGCGGCTCATGCTCTCCAGCCCACCGGCGACCACCAGGTCTTCCCAGCCCGAGCGCACTTTTTGCGCCGCCATGTTCACCGCTTCCAGGCCCGAGGCGCAAAAGCGGTTGATCTGCACCCCTGCGCAGCGAAAGTCCCAGCCCGCCTTGAGCGCGGCCACCTTGGGTATCACGCTGCCTTGTTCGCCCACCGGCGACACCACGCCCATCACCACGTCGTCCACCTGCGAGGTATCAAACTGGTGGCGCTGCTGCAGGTCGGTCAGTAGGCCTGCGAGCAGGTTGATGGGCTTGACCTCAAACAGGCTGCCGTCTTTTTTGCCCTTGCCGCGCGGCGTTCGCAAGGCGTCAAACACATAGGCTTCGGTCATGGGGGTTCTCCGGTGATGGGGTTTGGGGGCGCCAAAAAAGGCCGTCTTTTGCCTGCGCCCCAAGGGGCGAGGCGCTGCATTTACAGTATATTGTTTTTAACCAAGCAAGCGCTTTGCAAAAATAGTGCGCTTGTCCCCTTATCGACAAACTGAGAACCCCCACCATGATCGACAGAACCCTCTTCAGCCCCGAGCACGAGGCCTTTCGCGACAGCTTTCGCCGCTTTATGGACAAAGAAATCGCCCCCTTTCACGCGCAGTGGGAAGAACAAGGCTATGTGGACCGCGCGGTGTGGAACAAGGCCGGTGACAGCGGCTTTTTGTGCATGACCATGCCCGAAGAATTTGGCGGCGCAGGCGCGGACAAGCTGTATTCGATTGTGCAAATGGAAGAACTAGGGCGCGCCGGTTTCTCGGGCATTGGCTACAGCCTGCACACCGAAATCGTGGCGCCCTACATCGCCCATTACGGCACGCCCGAGCAAAAAGCCCGTTACCTGCCGCGCATGGCCAATGGCGAGATGATCGGAGCGATTGCCATGAGCGAGCCCGCTGCGGGCTCGGACCTGCAAGGCATCAAAACCACCGCCACCGTGCAGCCCGACGGCAGCTACCTGCTCAAAGGCAGCAAAACCTTCATCACCAACGGCTGGCATGCGGATTTGGTGATCGTGGTGGCAAAAACCAACCCCGCTGCCGGGGCCAAGGGCACCAGTTTGCTGCTGGTGGAACGCGGCATGCCCGGCTTTTCGGTGGGCAAGCGGCTCAATAAACTGGGTTTGAAGGCGCAAGACACGTCCGAGCTGTTTTTTGACGGCGTGCGCGTGCCCGCCGAGAACCTGCTGGGCGGTGCGGCGCTGGAAAACCGGGGCTTTATCTGCCTGATGGAGCAGTTGCCCTGGGAGCGCCTGCAAATTGCGATTGGCGCCGTGTCTGCCGCGCAAGCCGCGATCGGCTGGACGCTGGACTATGTGAAAGA
>CAMDKE010000332.1 GCA_945901215.1 Comamonas sp. lk | reverse complement strand
CCAAGCCAAAAAAGCGCTAGGACACCCTTTCTTCGCCCGCCCGCCGGGTTGCGACGCCCCCCATTTACTGAGGAACCGACCATGGCCAGCTCCAGTTTGTTTGCCCTGATAGATGACATTGCCACCCTGCTCGACGATGTGGCGCTGATGACCAAAGTGGCGGCGAAGAAAACCGCCGGCGTGCTGGGGGACGATCTGGCGCTCAATGCGCAGCAAGTCGCAGGTGTGCGTGCAGACCGCGAACTCCCGGTGGTCTGGGCCGTGGCCAAGGGCTCTTTGGTGAACAAGGCGATTTTGGTGCCTGTGGCGCTGCTCATCAGTGCCTTTGCCCCCGTGCTGATTACGCCATTGCTCATGCTGGGCGGCTTGTTTTTGTGCTTTGAAGGCGCCGAGAAGATCATGCACTTGTTGGCGCACCGCGCCTCCACCGCGCAGCACCACGAGGAACTGCGCCATGCGGTCGCCGACGAGGCGGTGGACATTCTGGCGTTCGAAAAGGAAAAAATCAAAGGCGCGGTGCGCACCGACTTCATTCTTTCGGCCGAGATCATCGTCATTACCCTGGGCACCGTGGCCGAGGCCACCATGGGCCAGCGCATATCGGTTTTGGTGGGGATTTCGATCGCCATGACGGTGGGCGTTTATGGACTGGTGGCCGCCATTGTCAAGCTTGACGATGCCGGCCTGTACCTCTGCAACCAAGCCGCCCGCTGGAAGCAGGCCGTCGGCACCGCCCTGGTGTGGACTGCGCCCTGGCTGATGAAGGGCCTGTCAGCCGTGGGCACTGCGGCCATGTTTTTAGTGGGCGGCGGCATTTTGGTTCATGGTGTGCCTTGGGTGGGGCATGGCATTGAGGATTTTGCGGCCACCTTGGGCTGGGTTGGACCGGCAGTGGCGCTCGGATTAGAAGGCGTTGCTGGACTGCTTTCGGGCGCCGTAGTGGTGGCTTTGCTGTGGGCAGTGCAACGAATACGCCAGGCGGTTGCGCCAACCGCCGCTTAAGCCGAGCCGCCTTTGCCGCCAACCGCCGAAGACTCGTCATGGTCGCGCCAAGATCTCGTCCTAGTCTCGCCCTGGATTCACCGCTGTCAAACTGGCTTTTTGACGTACGCTGGCGCGCTGGTAGAGCAGGCCGCCGAAGCTTTTTGTTGCTGAACTCAGCCGTTCCCGGCCCTTAGAAAGCTGCTTTTTGACACTCCGATTTTTCTGTCTTGCCCTGGTTTTGGCGCTGCTTTCTACCAACCCGGCCACCGCCGCAAAGCGCGCGCGGGCCGAGCCCGCCACCTACCGCAGCAACCCCACTGCTATGGCGGCCGCCAACGCCATGGCCGCGCGTTTGCACCTGCGTGCGGCTGCGGTGCGGGGCGTGATCGGCAAGGCCCGGCGACTGCCCGCCGTAGTGAAGGCAGTCACGCCCGGCCAGGGATCGGCCGCACGCGACTGGTCGCTGTACCGCAGCCGGGTGATGCAGCCCACACGCATACAGGCCGGTGTACAGTTTTGGCAGCGCAACGCCGACACGCTGGCACGTGCCGAACGCGAAACAGGTGTTTCGGCGAGCGTCATCGTCGGCATCCTGGGGGTGGAAACGATATACGGCAAGCACATGGGCGGGTACCGCACCATTGACGCGCTGAGCACGTTGGCCTTTGACTTTCCCGCCGCCCACCCCAAAGCAGCGCAGCGCGCCGCCTACTTTTTGCAGGAGCTGGAAGAGTTTTTGCGCCTGTGCAAAGCCCAGGGCCTGGACCCCTTGGCAGTGCGTGGCAGCTACGCAGGTGCCTTGGGCTTGGCGCAGTTCATGCCGTCGAGTTGGCGCCAGTACGCGGTGGACTTTGATCGGGATGGCCGAATCGACCTGTTTGGCAGCCGGGCCGACGCTATTGGCTCGGTGGCCAACTACCTGGCGGCGTTCCACTGGAAGCCTGGGATGCCCACGCACTATGGGGTGCAACTGGACCCGCAAAAGCTAGATTTACCCGCCCTGCTACAAAACGACATTGTCCCCAGCCTGAGCCGCTCAGCCATGCAGGAGCAGGGCGCAACTGTTGACGCCGCAGGCGTACAGCACGAGGGCTTGCTCGCCCTGATTGAGCTGCCCAACGGCAGCGCGCAGACCCAGTACGTGGCAGGTACCGACAACTTCTACACCGTGACACGCTACAACTGGAGCAGCTTTTACGCCATGTCGGTGATTGAGCTGGGACAGGCGGTTCAAGCCCAATGGCAGCGCGAACGCGCCGCCGCGCCAGCGCAGACCAAGCCCTAGCGGGCTGGCAACTCAGGTCACCGGCACCAAGAACTCCCGGCTCACATGCACGCCCAGGTCGTTGACGCGGTCCAAGAACTGCGTCAAAAAGGCATGCAAACCAGTGGCCAAAATCTCGTCGATACGGCCGTACTGCAACTGCGCACGCAGCTTGCCCGCGCGGCGCAATGTTTCGCTCTGCGGGTCGTTGGTCACGCGCTCCAAGTTATTGAGCACCTCCACCAATGAAGCATGCAAAGAGCGCGGCATGTCGGCTTTAAGAATCAGCAACTCGGCCACCCGCTCGGGACGAATCACGTCGCGGTAAACCTTGCGGTAGACCTCAAAGGCCGAGACGCTGCGCAAAATGGCGCTCCAGTGGTAGAAATCGCCCTCGTGTTCAGCACCGCCGCTGGTGTCCATGAAGTCGGTGGCGCCGCCATGGAACTTGACGTCCACCAGCCGCGCGGTGTTGTCGGCCCGCTCCAAAAAAGTACCCAGGCGCATAAAGTGCAGCGACTCGTCCATCAGCATGGTGCCCACGGTGACGCCGCGCGAGAGGTGCGAGCGGAACTTCACCCATTCAAAAAACTGAGCCGGGTCGCGCATAAAGCGGTCACCTGAGGCCATGCGTTTGACCTCAAGCCAGGTCTGGTTGTGCGTCTCCCAGACCTCGGTGGTCAAGGTGCCGCGCACCGCGCGGGCGTTTTCGCGCGCCGCGCCCAGGCAGGACAAGATGCTTGATGGGTTGCTTTCGTCGCGCACCATAAAGTCCATTACCTCGCGGGCGCGCACCGCTTTGTGTCGCTGGGTGTAGGCGGGCAGCAGCTCGCTAATGCTCAAGAGCCCT
>CAMDKE010000331.1 GCA_945901215.1 Comamonas sp. lk | reverse complement strand
ATCTGGGCTTTTCGGCCCTGATGATGGCCGGTTTGGACGGTGTAGAAAACAAAATCCACCCCGGCGAAGCCGCGAGCAAAGACCTGTACCACCTGCCGCCAGAAGAAGACGCACTGGTCCCCACCGTGTGCCACAGCCTGGATCAGGCGCTGGATTGCCTTAACGCAGACCGTGCATTCCTGACCAAAGGCGGCGTGTTCACGGACAGCATGCTCGACGCCTACATCGAACTCAAAATGGGAGAAGTCACGCGTTTGCGTATGTCCACCCACCCTATCGAGTTTGATATGTATTATTCGCTCTGATGCATGTTTTCTGACCGGCACTTCGGTACTGCGATGGCAAACACGCAGAACCGAAGCGCCGGTTAGAACGTAATTAAAAAGACGGCACTGGCCGTCTTTTTTACTTAAGGGACCTTCATTGATGACGCCCAAATTTGTACCACTGCTCTTGTTGTTCTGTGCTTTCGGGTCCGAGGCACAAGACCGCATATACCGCTGTGGCAACGAATACACCAATACGGTGGCGCGAGAACGTTTGGGCGAATGCGTGCTTATCAGCGGCGCTAATGTCACCGTGGTACCGGCCCTAAAGGCCCCCAGTTCTAAGGGTGCTTCCAATTCCGTGCAGGGCAAACCGGCGAACCAGCGCGCCAAGGACTTGGACGCCCGCATCATCTTGGAGTCCGAACTCAGCAAGGCCCGCGTGCGAAAGCTCGAACTCAGTGCGGAGTACAACAACGGCGAGCCTGAAAAGCTGGGTTCTGAAACGCGCAACAACCAAAAATACCTGGACCGGGTGGCCGACATCAAAGCCAAGATCCAGAGCAACGACGCCGACATCGCCAGTATCAGCCGTGAGCTCGCGCGCATCAACGGCAGCCTAAGTGCGTCGTCACGCTGAAACCGCCATGAACCTGGCGCATTTGCAGTCCTTTGATTTATTGGCCAGCTTGGTGGCGGTTGTGCGGGCAGATGCGGTGGTAATGTTTTCCAACGCCGCACTGGAAGATACCTTGGGTATATCGCGGCGAACCATAGTGGGGTCTAGTTTTGCCGACGTGTTTACAGAACCCACAGCCTTGCACGAGGCCCTGGCCGGTGCGGCGCAAAACACCTTTGCCGCCATTCGCTACGACGCATTTTTGCGCCGTGTTGGTCTGGACCCCTTGCCGGTGCACGTGATCGTCACCGACGCTGAGAACCGGCAAACTTTTGTCGTTGAATTGGTGCCCCTCGAGCAGCAAACCCGCCAAGAGCGGGAGGAGCGGCTGCTTGAACAGGCGCAGGCCAACAAAGAGCTGATTCGCAATTTGGCGCACGAAATCAAGAATCCCTTGGGTGGAATTCGCGGTGCAGCACAGTTGCTTGAGATGGAAATCGATTCGACCGAGCTCACCGAATACACCCAAGTCATCATTCGCGAAGCGGATCGATTGCAAAGTTTGGTGGACCGTTTGCTCGCGCCGCACCGCCGCCCGCACATGGTGGGTGATGTGAATGTGCACGAGGTGTGCGAACGTGTTCGATCGCTGATATTGGCCGAATTTCCCAAGGGCTTGCGCGTGGTGCGCGACTACGACATTTCGATTCCGCAATTTCGTGGTGACCGAGAGCAACTGATTCAAACGGTGCTTAATATTGCGCACAACGCCTGCCAGGCTTTGGCCGAGCGCATCGCGAAAGGCGACGCCAGCCTCACGTTTCAGACGCGGGTGGCGCGGCAGGTGACATTCGGGAAGATACGTTACCGATTGGCATTGGAATTGCATGTCATTGACAACGGACCTGGCGTACCAGATTCGATCAGGGACCGCATTTTCTATCCGCTGGTGTCAGGCAGGGAGGGCGGTTCTGGTCTGGGGTTAACGCTGGCGCAAACATTTGTCCAGCAACACCACGGACAGATTGAAGTCGATAGCGAGCCAGGCCACACTGATTTCAAAATTTTGATTCCGCTGCCCTAGTTGATGACCCATAGAAAGCGCCTGAAATGAAGCCGATTTGGATCGTAGATGATGACCAGTCCATCCGGTTTGTATTGGAGAAGGCGTTGTTGCGTGAGCATATGCCCACGCGCAGCTTTTCCAACCCGCGCGACGTACTGGCTGCCTTGGAAGATTCCGTGGACGAAGACGCGCCGCAAATACTGGTCAGTGACATCCGTATGCCTGGAGGCTCGGGTCTGGATCTGCTGGAAAAGGTCAAGGCCCGGCACCCGGGCTTGCCCGTCATCATCATGACGGCGTTTTCTGACCTGGACAGTGCGGTCAGTGCCTTTCAGGGCGGTGCGTTTGAGTACTTGCCCAAACCCTTTGATTTGCCCAAAGCCGTTGAGCTGATACGCCGGGCGGTGCAAGAGAGCCAGCGTGAGGAAGTTGCAGAGGAGCGCATGAGCGAAACACCAGAAATGCTGGGCCAGGCACCGGCCATGCAAGACGTGTTTCGTGCCATCGGGCGTTTGAGCCAGAGTAACGTCACGGTCATGATCACTGGAGAGTCGGGTTCCGGTAAAGAATTGGTGGCGCGTGCGCTACACAAGCATTCGCCGCGAGCCAACGGCCCCTTTGTGGCAATCAACACGGCGGCAATACCCAAAGACCTGCTTGAGAGCGAGCTGTTTGGTCACGAGCGCGGCGCCTTTACCGGGGCGCAGGCGCAGCGCCGGGGCCGTTTTGAGCAGGCTGACGAAGGCACCTTGTTTCTGGATGAAATTGGTGACATGCCGTTTGAGCTGCAAACTCGGCTTTTGCGCGTTCTCAGCGACGGGCACTTTTACCGGGTGGGTGGCCACAGTGCGGTCAAGACCAATGTGCGAGTCATCGCTGCCACGCATCAAGACCTGGAGCAACGGGTTAAGGAAGGCGCTTTTCGCGAAGACTTGTACCACCGCCTCAACGTGATTCGTCTGCGCTTACCCGCCTTGCGCGAGCGCCGCGAAGACATTCCCATGCTCACCAGGCATTTCTTGCAGCACAGCGCCAAGCAGCTCGGCGTTGAGCCCAAGCGCATTGCTGAAACAGCGCTTGCTGCGCTGGAAAACTTTGCATTTCCGGGTAATGTGCGTCAGCTGGAAAATGTTTGCCACTGGCTCACCGTGATGGCGCCG
>CAMDKE010000330.1 GCA_945901215.1 Comamonas sp. lk | reverse complement strand
ACATCTACGCTCTGTCCGAGGCCCAAGCCCGCCTGCTGGCGCGCACCGACTGGGGCTTTGTGCACCAGCACGCCGCCGACGGCCTGCGCATGAACGTGTCAGCCGGCGCCAACGTGGCCGAGCGATTGATGGCGCTGGGCCAGCGCCATTACGGCAACTTGCGCGCCCAGGCGAGCGACTGGTTGGCGCGGGTAGAAATAGACCCCAGCCGCATTGACGACCGCCCAGACACCTTCTCCGGCGGCATGCGCCAGCGCCTGCAAATTGCCCGCAACCTGATCACCCAACCCCGCCTGGTGTTCATGGACGAACCCACCTCAGGGCTGGACGTGTCAGTACAAGCGCGCCTTTTGGACATGCTGCGCATGCTGACCCGGCAGATGAACCTGGCGGCAGTCATCGTCACCCACGACCTGGCCGTGGCGCGCCTCTTAGCCCAGCGCATGCTGGTGATGCAGGGCGGCGTAGCGGTGGAAACGGGCTTGACCGACCAGGTGCTTGATGACCCGCAGCACCCTTACACCCAGCTCTTGGTTTCTTCGGTACTGCCACCATGACACCCACCCAGCCTCCGGCGCCCACCCCCTTGCTTGACATGCAGTCCGTGGGCAAGCAGTTTGTGCTGCACCTGCAAAACAGCACTGCGCTGCCGGTCCTCAGCGGGTTCAACCTGACACTCATGCCCGGCGAGTGCGTGCGCCTGAGCGGCCCCTCGGGCATGGGGAAAAGCACGGTGCTCAAGCTGGCTTTTGGAAACTACCGCGCCACCAGTGGGCGCATCTGGGTGTGCGACACCGATGGCCAGCAGGTTGACATTACCCAGGCCGACGCCCGCACCGTGCTGCACCTGCGCACCCACGCCATGGGCTATGTCAGTCAGTTCTTGCGCGTGATTCCGCGCGTGGCAGCCATTGACATCGTGGCCGCGCCCTTGCTCGAAGGCCCGGACAGCAAATTCACCCCGTCCCAGGCGCGCGAACAAGCGGCGCTGTGGTTGACCCGCCTGTGCATTGCGCCCGCGCTGTGGCAGTTGCCACCGGCCACCTTCTCGGGCGGCGAGCAGCAGCGCATCAACATCGCACGCAGCTTTATCAAGCCCCGGCCCCTGTTGCTGCTCGACGAGCCCACCGCCTCGCTGGACCCGGAGAACACACAGACCGTGATCGATTTAATTTCTGAGGCGCGCGCCCAGGGCATCGGCATCCTCGGTATTTTTCACGACGCGGTGGTGGCCCAGGCTGTGGCCAGCCGAACCGTGGCCATGCACTCTTTTCAAGCGACACCATGAACACCCCCACCACAAGCCCCATCACCTTCACCAACGCACGCCTGGTGCTAGCCGACGAGGTCGTGCACGGCAGCGTGCATTGCCAAAGCGGCACGATCACCGCCATGGACTTGGGCGGCAGCATGGTCGCTGGCGCCATCGACCTGCAAGGCGACTACCTGATGCCCGGCATGGTGGAAGTGCACACCGACAACTTTGAGCGCCACCTCATGCCCCGGCCCAAGGTGCGCTGGGACGACGCACCCGCGCTCTTGGCGCACGACGCCGAAATTGCCGCCGCTGGCATCACCACCGTGCTGGACGCACTGGGCGTAGGCGAGTCCGACCCCGACAGCGTGCGCGGCAGCGAGTGGGACTCTGTGCTGGATTGCCTGGCAGACTTTTCACAGCGTGGCGTACTGCGCGCCGAGCATTTGCTGCATGTGCGCTGCGAGCTGCCCGCGCCCAACACGCTGGACTTGTTCACGCCCTTCATCGGCAACCCGATGGTGCGCATGGTGTCCTTGATGGACCACACACCCGGCCAGCGCCAATGGGAAAACATCGAACACGCCTGGATTTATTTCACCGGCAAAAAAGGCTGGAGTCAGGCCAAGTTTGAAGAGCGCGTGGCGCAGTCCAAAGAACACCAGGCGCGCTACGCGCAGCCGCACCGCGCCTATTTCACGGCCTATTGCAAGCAGCACGGCATTGCATTGGCCAGCCACGACGACACCACGGTGGCGCACGTGGAACAGGCCTTTGCCGAGGGTGCCACGGTGAGCGAATTCCCCACCACCGTTGCGGCCGCGCAGGCGGCGCGCGCGCGCAATATGGCCACCATCATGGGCGGGCCCAATGTGGTGCGCGGTGGCTCGCACTCGGGCAATGTGTCAGCCATTGAACTCGCGCGCATGGGTTTGGTGGACATCTTGTCCTCAGACTACGTGCCCGGCAGTCTGCTGTCAGCCACGGTGCGCCTGACCGAAACGGCCGGTTTGACGCTGCCCCAAGCCGTCGCCCTGGTCAGCCACAACCCGGCACGCTCCATCGGACTGCATGACAGAGGCGCCATTGCGCTGGGCCTGCGTGCCGACTTGGTACAGGTGCGCATGACCGACTTGCCTGACGCTCGCCAGCAACCCATCGTGCGCGCCGTGTGGCGCGGCGGGGTGCGGGTTGTCTAAATTCGTCACCACGATGACACACGGCATCCCTAAGCTAATCGGCATGCAGCAGCTCACACTCCACCGCCTAAGCAAACGCTTTGGCAACACCACGGCGGTGGACGGCGTCTCACTCACGGTGGAAGCGGGCAGTTTTGTTGGTGTGATTGGACGCTCGGGTGCGGGCAAGTCCACTTTGCTGCGCATGATCAACCGCCTGAATGATCCCTCTGAGGGCAGCATCCGGTACGACGACACCGTGGTGACTGACCTGCAAGGCGCGGCTCTGCGCCAATGGCGGCGCAATTGCGCCATGGTGTTTCAGCAGTTCAACCTGATCGGGCGCCTGGACGTGCTTACCAATGTACTCATGGGCCGCCTGACCAGCGTACCCACCTGGCGCGCCTTGCTGACGATGTGGAGCGACGCCGACAAGCTCGCCGCCCTCGAAGCACTGGACCGCTTTGGCATGGCCGACTTTGCTGCCCAACGTTGCGACCAGTTGTCCGGCGGCCAGCAGCAGCGCGTCGCTATTTGCCGCGCGCTGGTGCAGCAGCCGAAAATTATTTTGGCCGATGAGCCCATCGCCTCGCTGGATCCGCGCAACACCCAGTTGGTGATGGACGCGCTGCGCAGCATCAACCGTGAATTGGGGATTACTGTGCTGTGCAATTTGCAC
>CAMDKE010000329.1 GCA_945901215.1 Comamonas sp. lk | reverse complement strand
CCCAGGCCCAGCCGCCGTCTGCAATGCCTGCAGCCTGCGCGGTGCGCGGGTTCACATGCAGGTAGTTGTGGCTGTGGATCTGGCGCAGCCAAGCGTTTTGCGAATCCCAGGAGTGGTACATGGCCATAGGCCGCTGGGTAATGGCGTTGAGCGGATAGGCCGCGAGATCTGTGGCGTCTTCTTCCAGCGGCGCGTACCAAAACGGCAGCGGGTCGAAATAGGTGCTGATGCGCTCGCGTAGATGCTCGGGCGGCTGGCGCCCGTCGGTCTTGCCCTGGGCGGCTAGGCGAAAGGCCTGCAGCGTGTCCGAGTAAATGGCCAGTTGCACCGGGTCGGTCTTTTGGCGCCAGGCTTTTTCTTTGGCAAAGTCCAGGTACTCGCGGTTCCAGTTGCGCATGTAGTGCATGGTTTGCGGCAGGTGGTACTGGAACACGCAATCGTTCTTCTCGTACGCTTCCCACTGCTTGGGGTTGGGCTCGCCGCGCAGGTGCTCATCCCCATTTTTGCCGCGCCAGCCCATCAAAAAGCCAATGCCCGGCAGCGGCTGAAAGTTCACCACAAAGTCCGGGTAGCCCGTGAATTTGCGCCCCCCCTCGGGCGTAGTGAAGGCCGGAAACTTCAGGCGCCCGGCCAACTCAATCAGCACTTCCTGAAACGGCCGGCATTCGCCCAGCGGTTTCACCACCGGAATGCGCACCGAATCCACCGGGCCGTCAAACTCCGAAATCGGCCGGTCCAGCATGCCCATCACGTCGTGGCGTTCCAGATAAGTCGTATCCGGCAGCACCAGATCGGCAAAGGCCACGGTTTCGCTTTGGAAGGCGTCGCAAACGACGATGAAGGGAATCACGTGCTCGCCCTTGTCGTCCTTGCGGTTGAGCATTTCGCGCACGCCCATGGTGTTCATGGAAATGTTCCAGGCCATATTGGCCATAAAAATCATCAACGTGTCGATGCGGTAGGGGTCGCCCTTGGCCGCGTTGGTGATCACGTTGTGCATCATGCCGTGGGCTGAGAGCGGATGCTCCCACGAGAAGGCGTGGTCAATGCGGATGGGCGAGCCGTCGGGGTTGATGGCCAGCTCGTCAGGGTGCGCCGGAAAACCCAGCGGCGCGGCATTGAGCGGCGTATTGGGCTGGATCATTTCGGGCGAATTGAAGGCCCGGTAATTGGGCACGATGTGGCGCGGATACGGCGCCTTGTGGCGAAAGCCGCCGGGCGCGTCAATCGTGCCCAGCACGCTCATGAGCACCGCGAGTGCGCGCACGGTCTGAAAGCCGTTGGAATGCGCCGCCAGGCCGCGCATGGCGTGAAAGGCCAAGGGGCGTGCCTGTGTGGTCGGGTGCACTTTGCCCCAGGCGTCGGTCCAGGGAATGGGCAGCTCAAACGCCTGCTTCAAGGCCGCGTTGCCCATTTCTTGCGCCAGCGCCACGATGCGCGCTGCGGCAATACCGGTGATGGCTGAGGCCCACTCGGGCGTGCAGCTCGCCACGCGGTCGCGCAGCAACTGAAACGCCGGGGTCACGCGCGTGCCGTCGGCCAGGGTGTACTGACCTTCCAGCGCCGGGTCGCAACCGTCGGCAATGCCTTCGGGGTAGGCGTTCAACACTGTGCCGCTGGTCTTGTCAAAAACCAGCTTGTTGTGCGGGTTGCGCCCGTCGCCGGGCGGGCCTTTTTCGGGGTTGGCGTCAAAGGCGAATAGGCCTTCGCGCGCGCCGGTGTCCAGCACGACGAGTTGCGGCGCGTTGGTAAAGCACTTCAAAAACGCATGGTCCAGCGTGTCGGTGCGAATCAGCTCGTGCAGCAGCGCCATCAAAAGCGCGCCGTCGGTGCCGGGTTTGATGGGAATCCACTCGTCGGCAATGGCCGAATAACCGGTACGAATCGGGTTGATCGAGATAAAGCGTCCACCCGCGCGCTTGAACTTGGACAGCGCAATCTTCATCGGGTTGCTGTGGTGGTCTTCGGCCGTGCCCAGCATCACAAACACCTTGGCATGGTCCAGATCGGGCCCGCCAAATTCCCAAAAACTGCCGCCTATGGTGTAAATCATGCCCGCCGCCATATTGACCGAGCAAAAGCCGCCGTGCGCCGCGTAATTGGGCGTGCCGAACTGGCGGGCAAACAAGCCCGTCAGCGCCTGCATCTGGTCGCGCCCGGTAAACAGCGCAAACTTCTTGGGGTCGGTGGAGCGAATTTTTTGCAGGCGCTCGGTCAAGATCTCGTAGGCTTTTTCCCAGCTAATGGCCTCAAATTCGGACGCGCCACGCTCGCTGCCAGGCTTGCGCAACAGCGGCTGCGTCAGGCGCGCAGGCGAGACCTGTTTCATGATGCCCGAGGCGCCCTTGGCGCAAATCACGCCCTGGTTGAGCGGGTGGTTCGGGTTGCCGTCGATGTAGCGCACCTCGGGGCCGTTCTCGCCTTCGCGCAAATGCACGCGGATGCCGCAGCGGCAGGCGCACATATAGCAGGTGGTGCACTTGATGGTGGTCTCGGCGGTGGGCGTGGGCGCTGTCAGGGGCTGGTGCAGCGGCTCGGAGGATAAAAACTTGAACACGTGGGGTCCTTGGTTCAGAGGGGTTTCAGGCCGCGGTCGCCGGGGGCGCGCACAGCACCGCAAGCGCCACCGAGGCCAGGCGCGACTGCAGGCTGTCTGCGCGCGAGGTCAACACAATCGGCACCGCCGCGCCCAGCACCAGCCCGGCGCAGTCGCCCCCGCCGATGTAATTGAAGCTTTTGTACAGCATGTTGCCGGCGTTCAGATCGGGCACCACCAGCAGATCGGCGTCACCCGCCACCTGCGAGTCCATTTTTTTGATGCGCGCCGCCTGGGCAGAAATCGCGTTGTCAAAGCCCAGCGGGCCTTCCACGATGGCGCCCGGCCAAGCACCGGCTTGGGCCATGGCGACCAGGTCACGCGCGTCTAGCGTGGCGGCAATGGCGGGATTCACCGTTTCCACAGCGGTCACGATGCCCACCTTGGGGTGCGCAATGCCCAGCGTCTGCAAGAGCGCCACGGCATTGCCCAAAATGTCTTTTTTGGTTTTCAGATCGGGGGCTATATTGACCACGCAGTCGGCCAGCGCCAGCAGCTTGGGGTAGCGCGGCAGGTCAAACACAAAGGCGTGGCTGATGCGCGCGCTGCCAC
>CAMDKE010000328.1 GCA_945901215.1 Comamonas sp. lk | reverse complement strand
CGCACCAGATAGCCTTGGATTTTTCCGTGGAATCCGCCCCCAGGATGGGGTACAAAAACAGGTAAACGGTGACGTTGTCGACCTTTTGCAGGTCGCGCTCAAAGCGCTTGCAGTAGCCGCAGTTGGGGTCTTCAAAAACGGCCATCTTGCGTTCGCCGGTGCCGCGAACGATGGTGAACGCGTCTTTGATCGGCAAGGTATCGAACTGGATGGCGGTGAGCTTTTCCACCCGCTCTTCGGTCAGGTTGCGCCGGTTGCGGGTGTCGATCAGGCTGCCGTCGATCAGGTAGTTGGCTTGCGCATCGGTGTAGTAGATCTCGGTGCCGTTGACGCGCAGCTCAAAGATTCCGGGCAGGTCGGTTTTGCGCACCTCGTCAATCGCCTTGAGCTGGGGCAGGCGCGTGGCGATGTTTTTGCGGATGGTGGCCTCTTGCGCTAAGGCACCCAAGGCCAGCGTTGTCAGCAGGGCAAGAAGCAGGGTTTGAAGGGTGCGTTGCATGGAAAGAGGTGGTCAAAGAAGTGGTTTTCAGAATGCGGCTCAGATGCCGCGTGCGCCCATGGCGCGCTGCGCGATCCAAGCTTTGATCGGGCCACTGCGCTCAAACGCGCGCATGCCAGCGTTGCGCAGGCTGCGCGCCCAGGCGCTGTCGCGCGAGAAAAGCCTTTGCAGCGCGTCGCCTGCGCCGCCGATCAGGGCCAGTTCGGTCTTACGCGCGCGCTCGTAGGCACGCAGCAGGCGCAGGTCGCCCACGCTGCGCCAGTAGGGCCGGGCCTCCAGCACGCTGGCAAGTTCGGCCACGTCGCCCAGGCCCAGGTTGAGGCCTTGGCCGGCCAAGGGGTGTACGGTGTGCGCGGCGTCACCGGCTAGCACCCAGGCGCCAGATCCGGGTTCTGCGCCTGTGCCACACCAGTGCGTGGCCTGGGCATTTTGCAAGGGCCAGATGTGGCGCTCGCTGGTTAACTTCAGGCTGCCCAAGGTGTTTTCACTGGCGGCTTGCAGCGCGAGGCAAAAGTCTTCATCCGAAGCCACTTGCAGGGCCTGCGCGCGCTCGGGCGGCAGCGACCACACCAGCGCGCAACGCCGACCGTGTGGGCCGTCCAGCGGCAACAAGGCGGCAATCTCGCCCTGGCCCTCGGCTTGGGCAAACCATTGGCGCGCCACCTGTGCGTGGGGCAGGGCGCAGTCCAAACGGGCGGCCAGTGCCCAGTGCTTATATGGAGTGGCTAGGAATTCAACGCCAAATTCTTCGCGCGTGCGGCTGGCTTTGCCCTCGCACACCACGGTCAGCGGTGCGGCCTGAGGGACGCCTACCACGTCAATGAGGCTTTGGAAGCCAATGGCCGCCGCCAACAGACGCTCGAGCTCGGGTACGTCAACGATCCAGTTCAGCGCCTGTGCCGACGTGTCAGACGCGTCAAAGCGGGTCACACCACCCGCGTCGCCAAACACCTGCATGGCCAGCACCGGCGTGGCGTGCGCCATTTCGGGCCAGCAGCGCAGGCCTTGAAGCAGTGCTCGCGAGGCGGCGTTAAGTGCATAGGCGCGCACGTCGCTATGGCCTTCGGTGGGCGAAGCTAGGTCGCCCAGATGGTGATCGACCAGAGCCACACGCAGGCGCTTGGAAGCCAGTTGCAGCGCCAAGGTGCGGCCCACAATGCCTGCGCCGCGGATACAGATGTCAAAAGGTCGTGCCATGCCAAGGATTGTAGGAGGCGCGGTATAAACCCCGCTGCTGCGCACCACCACCAAAGGGAGAAGCCGTGATGAAAACCCGTTTTAGCGTCCTCGCCATGAGCGCCTTGTTGCTCTCAGGCGCCCAGGCGATGAGCCTGCGCGAGCTCCGCAACCTGGAGGCCACCCAAGACGGCGGCGAGCTGTACGCGAACTATTACCTGGTGGGCAGCATGGAGGCTTTGCTCGAATCCGAGGCCTTTGCGGTGCGCGGCGGCGCGCAGCCCACAATTTGCGTCAACGGCCGCCGGCTTGAGCCCCAGATCGCCAAAAACCTGTTTGACACCGAGCTGCGCCGCCGTGCCGATGTGTATGAAGCGGACATGCCGGCCACCCTGGTCGTGCTCAACGCGCTCAAGACCGTCTACCCCTGCGACTGAAGTTCAGGCGCTTGGCGGCGCGGCGCCCGAAGCCGCTTTGAGCTGCTGCACCTGGTCCCAGGCGAGCAGGCCGCCCAGGATGTGGTTTTTGACCAGTTCGAGTTGTTCCCACTTTTGCGCGGGCGCCAGGTCTTTGTAGACACCCGAGGTCGCCAGACACGTCAGCCCATGGATGGCTGAGAAGGCGCTGACCTCGGCGTTGGCGCGGGCGCCTGGCGTGATGACCTGGGCGTCGCGCAAACCATCAAGCGCCTGCCCCAGCATGAAGTAGGGGTTGGACGGCATGTCTGTGGCCTGCATTACCCAACTGGCCGAGCCGGTTCCATAGGGGCCAAACATCAGCTGAAACAAAGCCGGGTGCTCCAGGCCGAACTGGAAATAGGCGTCCGCTCCGGCTCCAAATCGCGCAATGCTGTGCAGTGCGGCGTTGTCCACCACCAGCGGCACACAATGGGCCGCGCGCTGCAGCCACAGCGCGCCCATCGCATCAAAGCCGTCGTGCGCCAAGGCACTGAGCAGCTCCGACTTGTCGGCAAAGTGCCGGTACATGGCGCTGGGCGCCACGCCCAGGCTGGCCGCCGCCTGGCGCATGGAAAAGCCTTCCACGCCATGCGCAGCGATCAGCTCTAAAGCGAGTTTTTTCAGCGCCTGCGGCAAGTCGCCGTGGTGGTAATGGCCCCGCGGGGGCTGCGATGAGGCATCAACTTCCATGCGGCATTGTAGGAAGCGACTGCTGCGGCGCCCAGGCGTGGCGGCGGCCCAACGGACAGAGGTGCGAAGCACCATGATTACGTTTTAATAAATATTTCATAAAATAAATGTTGACGGCGATCACATCTTAACCTAAAGTTAACACCGTCCACATTCCGTGGATGCCATTTACAAGGATTGACTCCAATGAAACACACGACGTACTTCAAGTTCCTCGCAGGCGCCGCCGCCGTTTTTGCGCTTTCAGGCGCCGCACTTGCCGAGACCAGCCCCGTGGGCCTGTGGCGCACGATTGACGACAACACCGGCAAGCCACGCGGCGAGGTGCGCATTGTCGAAACCCCCAAGGGCCTGAGCGGGCG
>CAMDKE010000327.1 GCA_945901215.1 Comamonas sp. lk | reverse complement strand
TGGTACTTGTGCTCCGAGACAATTCCCAGCGCTTGGCAGAAGTCCTCCTGGTGCAGGCGCTGGCTTAATGCCGCCGCAGCGGCAAGCGTGGGGGCCACGGATTGGCGGTCGTAGCGCTCGACCAACAGGTAGCGGCGCTGCTGTGCGCCATCGGCGATGGTATGGATTTGGGTTCGGGCAACATCTAGCTTTAGCGCACCGGCCAGAGCCATGCAAAAGGCTTCGTTAAACACGCTGCCATCGACCCCGGCAATAGGCGGCTTGAGGATATGCGAGCTGGGCGAGCCGTTCAGGGGCAGCCCTGTTCGCATACCGTCCGCACCCAGCACCACCGGCAGTTTGTCTTGTGCACCAGCCAGCGAGAGGCGCAGGCCATCTTCCCCCGCACGCATGGGGCGCAGCGGCATTTCATCAAGCACCTGCAGCAGTTGTGCAGCGTCGAGCCAGCGCACTTCAAGCGGAGCATCGGGGGCTGGGGGCGACTGGCCCGGCTCCAGCAGGGTGACGGCACCGGCGCATTCACCCCCCAGGCTTTCCAGCAGGGCGTAGTCGTTTTGGGCGGAGACTTGCAGATTCGTGGCGACCTGCTTGCGTTGGCCGCCTTCGGGCAACAAGCCAGCGAAAAATGGGCGGCTGGCGCGATCGTCAAACGGCTCTGGGCGAATAGGAAGTGATTGCGACAAGGCCGCAGTAGCGCCGGGCGCATACGCAAAACTCAGCCGCCCCTCGATTTGCGATAGCGTGCCGATGTGCGCACCAAGCAACCAGACTTCCAGATGGCGTGCCATATCAGGCCATGCCCTCCACCGCCAAGCTGCCACCCAGCGCGTGCAACACTTTGAGCAAGGTCTCCAGGCGCACGGTGGGCTTGCCCGCCTCTAGCTCCACGATAAAACGCACGCCCACACCTGCTGCCAATGCCAGTTGGGGCTGGGTCAATCCGAGCTTGTGGCGGGCGGCCAAAACGGCAGCACCCAGGGCTTGCGGTGAGTTGGTCGGCGTCACGGGCTTGGAATTCATATTGATGTCCTGTTCGGGAAATTATCCCGCATGGATGAAAGCAAGGCAACATAAATTTACCGATAGGGAAATTAAATCGCTAGATGCGTCAGTTGCCACCAAAATAACCCGATCGGGAAACTTCATAAGCAACTTATACGTGCTAGCGGGTCCGCACCTCGTGGACTCCCCGATGCTCTCGGGTAACTCAAGCTCATTAGCTGACCTTACGGGCAGTTCTTTCAGCCAAAACACCTGCGTTTAAGAACAGTGCGGCAGGCTCATGCCATGCGCTTTGATAAGCGCAAAGTGAGGGCTCAGAAACAAAAGTTGAGTTCACCATGTTCCAAGCCGCCACCGCATCACGTATTTACCGCACTGCACTAGCCATGTGCGTCCGCTTGGCGCTGCTGGCAGCACCCGTCATCTTGCTCGGCGCCTGCGCCCACCTTCGACGACAGCCACCGGTATTCTGGAATGGCCACTGACCGGCTGCTGGCTACCGGGGTACCAAACAACGGTTTGCTGTACGGACCTAGGTCTCCCAATTACGGCAAGGACTGACAAAACTCATGGTGGATGCGCGGTCGACTTCCGACTAGCCTTACAACGTATAGCAAACGCGAGCTAAGTTTGATGGGTTTTAGTGCGTCTAATGCGGGCGCAATTGATCACACGTACTTCGTTGGCCTTAGCCCCTCAGGCCTACTCCACCGCCGCCCTCAACTGCGCAGGATTCCCTATGCGGTTCGAGCGTGATCTTGCGAACTATCTCAAACACCACGCCACAAGCACTACGGGTAATTTCCCCTTGAAGCAGTGCGGGTCAAAAAGAACGCTTATGCCTTGTATAAAAAGAAACTACACTGTAGTTATGAGCAATTTGCATTTCGACTGGGATCCAAAAAAAGGCGGCTGCCAATCAAAAAAAGCACGGCGTATCGTTTGACGAAGCTAGATTTCCGCCCGAAAGGCTTCGCCATACGAGGCCAGGCAATACGATTAAAGGTTGAACACCCATGAGAAAAGAATACGACTTCACAAAGGCCCGCAAGACTCCCTACGCATCGCTGTTAAAAAAGCAGATCACGATCCGTCTGGATGAAGACTCCATTGGGTATTTCAAAAGCATATCCGAGCAGGTCGGAATTCCCTACCAAAGTCTAATTAACTTGTACCTCCGGGATTGCGCGGCGCATGGCCGCAAGCTCGATCTCACATGGAAGTGAATCGATCTGTTGGGCCTTCTTTTTTCAGGAGAACTCAGCATGAAAAGCAAACTGTTTGATCTGGCCAGCAAGTTCGGTAGCAAGGCTGGCGTGGCACTTGCATCCGCCACCGCCAAGGCCACTACCTTTGTGCAGGAGCACAAGCCTGACGAGCAGCAAGTGGGCCAAGCCAAAGCGTGGGTAAAGAGGGCTGCCACCGACACCGCTGTCGAGGCAACACGCATCGGCAAAGAAGTTGTGCGCTCAGACCTGGCCAAGGATGCCGCCAAAGGTGCAGCCGTGGGCGCCGCGATCCCTGTGCCGGTGCCCGTATTCGGACCAGCGATCGGCGCCGTGGTGGGCGCTGGGGTTGGCGTCTTTGTCAATCTGACACGCACTGCACCTACTACCCAAAAGTCTGTTGATGAGCCTGCGCCACCAAACTCCCAGACCGATCAGTTGGCACCTACTGCACCAGTGAAAGATGTTTATGCAGAGCTCTTGAAGTTGGACGACTTGTTGAAGAAGGGCATTCTGACGCGGGAAGAGTTTGATGCGCAGAAAGCGAAAGTGTTGGGTAGTGCCGGGTAGCATAAGGTGAGCCACGGGAGGTGACCCCGGCCTGGGCACCTGCGGTTAACGCGGGGTTAAGCCGTCAACGCCCTTAACGGTTCATCAACGGAGCATCAGCTAGTTGCCGGAAAAAACCGCTGTTGGAATTGCGGTAAGCCGGGCTATAACGATAAGCTTTGGCCGCAAAGAAATAACTGATTTGAGGTGTTTGCGTCTGGCCCCATGGCATACCGTCTTTGCAGACGCTTTTGTCCAGCATGGCACTGACACCTTTAAAGAGGTGTTCTTTGACTCCGCTCGACAACAAATTGATCCAGCGCGATGACCTTGAAGGCGTTACTGGCTGCGGGATTGCTCTTCAAGAAACTCAGCCGCGTTACGCACCCCGTTTGCGGGCCGCGCGTTCTCCTGACCGCGCAG
>CAMDKE010000326.1 GCA_945901215.1 Comamonas sp. lk | reverse complement strand
GAACACGAACACATCGCCCTGCCCTCGCTGTATTACACCCACCAGCGCGCGGTGGTGGAGCGCAAAGGCCTGCTGGTGCCGGTAACGCCCCTCACACCAGCGCTGGACCATGAGCAGGTGCAACTGCGCGATGTGCGCTTTCGCACCGTGGGCGACATCACCTGCACCTGCCCGGTGGCCAGCCTGGCCGCCAGCGCGGCCGAAGTAGTGATCGAGACCCTGGGCGCCAACGTGAGCGAGCGCGGCGCCACCCGCATGGACGACAAAACGTCCGAAGCTTCCATGGAAAAACGCAAGAAAGACGGGTACTTTTAATGACCACCACGCAGTTGTTCGCCCCTGCCCACGCGCCAGCCGCGCTGGACCGCCACGCCGCCCTGAAATTCATCACCTGCGGCTCGGTGGACGACGGCAAGAGCACGCTGATTGGCCGCCTGCTGATCGACAGCCGCTCGGTGCTGCAAGACCAGCTGGAAAACGTGTCCAAAAGCGGTGCTGCCGACCTGGCGCTGTTCACCGACGGCCTGTCGGCCGAGCGCGAACAAGGCATCACCATTGACGTGGCCTACCGCTATTTCGCCACGCCAGCGCGCAAATTCATCATTGGCGACACGCCCGGCCACGAGCAATACACCCGCAACATGGTCACCGCTGCCAGTAGCGCCGACGCGGCGGTGGTGCTGGTGGACGCCACCAAACTGAAATGGAAGGACGTTGGGGAAGTCACCCTGCTGCCCCAAACCCGGCGCCATGCGCTCTTGCTCAAGCTGCTGCGCGTGCCCAGCATCGTGTTTGCCGTCAACAAGCTTGACGCGCTAGAAGAACCGGCCCACCCCCACCAAGCCACCGAGGCGTTTACCTGCATCCGCGAGGCGCTAGAGACTTTTGCCGCCGCAGCGGGCATCGAGGTGGCGGCCACGATCCCGATTTCTGCCCTGCTGGGGCATAACGTGGTCACAGCCACGCCCGGCTGGTGCGGCTACCAGGGCGCGAGCCTGCTGCGCCTGCTTGAAACCCTGCCGGTCACGCCCGCAGAGGCTGCCCTGCCACTGAGCTTTCCGGTGCAGTGGGTAGAAAAATTCTCCAGCTCCAGCGATACCAGCCAGGGCCGACGCGTGTTTTGGGGCCGCGTGGCCACCGGAGCCGCGCAGGTGGGCCAAAGCATCACCGTGTTCCCCAGCGGCAAAACCGCCACCATCGCCCAGGTGCTTAACCACGTGCGCCAGCCCGAAGGCGTAGCGGCGAACCACAGCGCGGGCATCGTGCTGGACCGCGAGCTCGATGTCTCGCGCGGCGACTGGCTGCTGGCCGACGACGCCGCGCTGGCGCAGAACCAAACCGTCAGCGGCACGGTGGCCTGGATGGACGACGCGCCCCTGGTTGTGGGCCGCGCTTACTGGGTGCTGCACGGCCACCGCTGGATCAAGGCCAAGGTACAGCGCATCACGCACCGGCTCGACGTCAACACCTTGGCCGAAACCGCTGCCACTGAGCTCGAACCTAACGCCATCGGCCACATCACCCTAAGCCTGCAGCAGCCCATTGCCGCACTGGCTTTTGGCCAGTCCCGCGTGCTGGGCGCATTGATACTCGTGGACACCGCGACCCATGCGACCGCCGGGGCATTGTTGATCGAATAAACTCAGTCGCTTCGCGCCAGCGCGCGGCTGTTTCCCTCTACCGCTCTCAAACCTCCCATGACCCATACCGTTACTGAAGCCTGCATCAAGTGCAAATACACCGACTGCGTGGACGTGTGTCCCGTGGATTGCTTCCGCGAAGGCCCCAACTTTCTGACGATCGACCCGGACGAATGCATTGACTGCGCCGTATGCATCCCCGAATGCCCGGTCAACGCCATTTATGCCGAAGAAGACGTGCCCCACGACCAGCAGCACATGACCAAACTGAATGCGGAACTAGCCAAGCTACCCACCTGGAAAAGCATCACCAAGCGCAAAACGCCGCTGCCCGAGGCAGAAGAATGGAAAGAAAAGACCGGTAAGTTGTCCGAGCTGATCCGCTAACGGGCGACCCGCCTTGGATCGACCCCCAGCAACCCTAGAAACCGATGCGCTAGTCATCGGCGCCGGGCCGGTGGGCTTGTTCCAGGTGTTTGAGCTGGGCCTGCTCGGGGTTCATGCCCACGTGGTGGACGCTCTGCCCTTTGCCGGGGGCCAATGCATCGCGCTGTATGCCGACAAGCCGATTTACGACATTCCTGCAGTCAAAGGGTGCACGGGCCGCGAATTGGTCGAACGCTTGCTCGACCAATCGGCCCCCTTCAAACCCAGTTTCCATTTTGACCAGACTGTTCTGGGCCTGGAGCAGCAAGCCGACGGCCGCTACCAGGTGCAAACATCAGTCGGTACGGTTTTTCGCACCAAAACCATTTTTATCGCTGCAGGTGTAGGCGCTTTTCAGCCCCGCAAGCTACATGTGGACGGGCTTGCGGCCTTTGAGGGCACGCAGGTGCATTACCGCCTGGGTGATTTGCAGCCCTGGGCCCATAAAGCGACTGTCGTCGTCGGCGCGGAAGACGGCGCCTTGGAGGCTGCCATTGCTTTGTGCGACGCGTACACCCGCAGCGTCACACTGGTGCACCGCCGAGACGTTTTGCACGCCGAACCGGCCACCTTGGCACGCATACAGGAACTGCGCGCCGCGGGCCGCTTACGATTTATGGAGGGCCAGATCAGTGGCTGCCGCACCCAGGGTCGGCTCCACACACTGGAGATAACAGACAACGACGGCCAAGCTTCCACCGTGCCCGTGGATGGCCTGTTCGTATTCTTAGGTTTGTCACCCAAGCTCGGGCCGGTGGCACAGTGGAGCCTGGCCATGGAGCGCAAGCAGCTAGTGGTCAACACCGAAACGTTTGCCACCAGCTCGCCGGGTATTTTTGCTGTGGGCGACGTCAACACCTACCCGGGCAAGAAAAAGCTCATCCTTTGCGGCTTTCATGAGGCCACACTCGCAGCTTTTGGTGCCATGGCCATCATTTCGCCCAATGAACGCGTGCAACTGCAGTACACCACCACCAGCGCCAAACTGCACCGCGCGCTGGGTGTAATGGGCTAGCTGACGGAAGGAAAACCTTGCTATACTTGCGGGCTTGCAAGCGCGGTCTAAACGCCCCACTACGGTCGGGTTTGAAAGCACGTTTCTTGTCAAGATAAGCACCTGTATTCCTCAATAGCTCAGTTGGTA
>CAMDKE010000325.1 GCA_945901215.1 Comamonas sp. lk | reverse complement strand
CTGATCTGGGTGTGACCAGCGCCGCCATCAGCGAAACCTTGCGCATTGCGACCGTCGGTGACTATGACGTGGCCTTGCCTAAATTGAACTTAGCGCAGCGCCAGGTGCCCATCATGGTGAAGCTGGCCGACAGCGCCCGGCAAGACCTCGACCTGCTGGGCAGACTCACCTTGCCAGGCAGCCGTGGCCCGGTCTTGCTGGCCGAGGTGGCCCGCCTGGAGCCAAGCGGTGGCCCGGCGGTGATTGATCGTTATAACCGTGAACGCAATATCCAGTTCCAAATCGAGTTGTCTGGGGTTGGCTTGGGCGACGCCAAAGAAGCCTTGAAAAACCTGCCGTCGGTGCAACAACTTCCACCGGGCATCAAGTTGGTTGAAGTCGGTGACGCGGAAATGATGGAAGAGCTTTTTGCCAGTTTTGCGCTGGCCATGCTGACCGGAATTGTGTGCATTTATCTGGTGCTGGTGTTGTTGTTCAAGAGTGTGTTGCACCCTGTCACCATTCTGGCGGCCTTGCCTTTGTCCATAGGCGGTGCTTTTTTTGCCTTGTTGCTCACGGGGAAAAGTTTTTCCATGCCTTCGTTGATTGGATTGATCATGCTGATGGGGGTGGCGACCAAAAACTCCATCCTGTTGGTGGAATACGCCATCGTTGCGCAACGCGAACGGGGCATGAACCGCTTGGATGCCTTGTTGGATGCCTGCCAGAAACGGGCCCGCCCGATCATCATGACCACCATTGCCATGGGCGCCGGGATGTTGCCCATTGCCGCCGGTTGGGGTGAGTCAGATGGCAGTTTCCGCTCGCCCATGGCCGTGTCAGTCATTGGCGGGCTGATCACATCCACCTTTCTCAGCTTGCTGGTGATACCGGCGGTTTATCTGTATGTGGATGACATCAGCCGGTTCTTTGGTGTGGGCTCCAACGCAAAGTTGTCCCGGTCACCGACTGTTGACTGATTGCGCATTGGCGGCTGCTATTGCGGGGCCAGAACAGTTAGGCGATACGGATACCCAATTCAGTGTTTTTGACACGCTATGTTCATATGACTGGCGTTCCAACTTCGAATGCGGCGGCGTTAAGGCTACAAAGACAGCGGCAAGCGCGCCACTGACCCCGCGCCCAACAACACCGTCCTGAGCACCATATCCACAATCAGCGCCTGCGCCGCCGCAAAGTCAGCCTCTTCTAGCGCGGGTTTACCCGACACCAGGCTGATCTGGCTGGCCCAGTCGGCGTAAACCTGGGTGGACGCCCAGAGCAGGACATTAGGTGGCGGCCATCCAGGGGGCCATTGACACCTTAGAAAATTATGGTCAGATTGACCATATGAAGGCAAAACGAGTTTTCTATGACAAGGCGGTTTTGCCGGCTGGTGAGGTCGTCGAAATGGTGATACGGCAGCTTCCAGAGTTATCGCCCGAAAGGCCACATGGGCTGAAGTACAGCCTGTTTTATGGCCTTGATGGTGAGCGTATCGTGGGCTACGACAACGAGCGCGGCAAGGGCGACCACAAGCACTCGGGTTCTAACGAAACCCTCTGCCGCTTTGTCAGCGTCGAAAAGCTGGTGGCCGATTTTCTGGCTGATGTAGAAAGGGCAAAAAATGACCGCAATTCATAAAGTTCAAGTCAATGTGGGCAGTTTGGCGGATATGGGAAAGCGGTTTTCCCATGCATGGAATCGGGCCGCCGCGGTTGAAACGGTGGACGAAACCCATGTTACGTTTCTCAATATCCAGACGATGCTCGAAACACTCTCGCCCCGGCGGCTTGATTTGCTGCGCCACGTGCGTCAACACGGAGCCAACAATGTCAGAGAGCTGGCGCAGGCGCTTGCGCGCGACTACAAAAACGTGCACCAAGACGTTGCCGTACTTGAGGCCACTGGCTTGTTGATCCGCGACGGGCGCAAACTGACCGCGCCCTGGGACGAGTTGCAGACGCACGTTTCCTTGCTGCCTTGTTGACGCAGCGGCGGCGGCTGCCTCGACTACATCTTCCCCTGCTCAACCGCCTGCCGTAGCAAAGCGTTGACCTTGGTTTGCCAACCCCTGCCACTGGCACGCAGATGGGCCAAAACATCAGGGTCCACCCGCATGGAGAGCATGGGGCGCTTGATGGCCGCAGGGGGGCGGCCACGCGCGGGGCGCAGGCGGGCCAGTTCGGCGTCGCTCAGGGGTTGGGCGTCAGGGTCGCTGAGCGCGGCGGCGTTGATGGCCGCGTCTTCCTCGCTGCTGGGCAGGATGATTTCGCGGCCGGCGCGGGTCTTAATCATTTTTTGCATAGTGGGTCACCTCTCGAATATTTGCTTTGCGCAGGCTGACGGCGCGGCGGTTGGCGCCGCGATCGACAAAGGCCACAAAGTACAGCCTCTGCCCAATGAGCGCCAATGCGCTTTGGCGCGTCTCGCCGTACTCCTTACGGCCATCCGTCCAGACCATCGCGCTGCCCCATTCCAGATCAGCGGCCAGGGCCAGCGATAAGCCGTGCTTGGCTTAGTTGGCGGCGTTTTTGGCGAGGTCGAAGTCGATACGCATGCGATTTATTGTATTGACATAAAAGTTTTCGTCAATAGTGTTTTTCGCTTAGTGTTTTTCGCGCTCCTTCACTCCTTGCCCTTCCCCTTCTCCAGCAACACCGTCCGCAGCACCATATCCACAATCAACGCCTCCGCCGCCGCAAAGTCGGCTTCCTCTAGCGCGGGTTTGCCCAGCACCAAGCTGATCTGGCTGGCCCAGTCGGCATAGACCTGGGTGGACGCCCAGAGCAAGACCATTAGGTGGCGACCATCCAGGGGGCGGCACAGGCCGCGTTCGGCCCAGCGGTTCAGGATGGCGACGTCGGCTTGCACCGCAGGTATCACGCGCGCGGCAATCTCGGCTGAAAAAATGGGGGCTCCAGACACCACTTCATTGGCGTAGACGCGCGAATCGTCGGGGTGCTCGCGCGAGAAGCGCAGTTTGCCGGCAATGTATTCGCGCAGCGCTTGTTCGGGATCGTCGGGGCGCTGGCTCAGGGCGTCCATGTAGGACAGCCACACGTCGAGCACGCCGTGCAGCACGCGGCGGTACAGCTCTTCTTTACTGGGAAAGTAGTACAGCAGGTTTTGCTTGGACGCGCCCACCTCGCGCGCAATGTGGTCCAAAGACACGCCGCCAAAGCCGCGCTGCGCAAACAGGCGCTTGGCGGCGGCCAAGATGTCGGCCTCTAGC
>CAMDKE010000324.1 GCA_945901215.1 Comamonas sp. lk | reverse complement strand
GCGAAGTAGTACACCGTCTCGTCGTTGGGCGAGGTTCCCAGGGCGTCAAATGCCAGCAGCGCCGCAGCCTGGGCCAGCGCCTCAAGCATCAGCACCCCCGGCATGACCGGGCGATGCGGGAAGTGGCCCTCGAAAAACGGCTCGTTCATGGTCACGTTTTTCAGCGCCTGGATGGTCTTGCCTTTGTCGAGTTCCAGCACCCGGTCCACCAGCAAAAATGGATAACGGTGGGGCAGCTGTTTGAGAATTTGGTGAATATTCATCATGGCTTGGGTTCGCTTTCTAACTTTTTGATGCGCTCGCGCAAGGTGTGGAGTTGTTTGAGGGTGGCGGCATTGCGCTCCCAAGACGCGTTGTCGTCCAAGGGGAAAAAGCCCGTGTAGTGGCCGGGCGTTTTGATCGACTTGCTGACCACGGTGGCGGCCGAAATATGCACGCCATCGGCAATTTGCAGGTGGCCCAAGACCACCGCGCCGCCGCCAATCGTGCACTGGGCGCCAATCGTGGCGCTGCCAGCAATGCCTGCGCAACCGGCGATGGCGGTATTGCGGCCAATACGCACGTTGTGCCCGACCTGAATCAGGTTGTCGAGTTTGACGCCGTCTTCAATCACCGTGTCTTGCAAAGCGCCCCGGTCCACACAGGTGTTCGCTCCGATCTCCACGTCGTCGCCGATGCGCACGGCACCGAGCTGCTCGATTTTTTCCCAGCGCTCCCCGTCAGGCGCAAAGCCAAACCCGTCGGCGCCGATGACCACACCACTGTGCAAAAGGCAGCGTGCGCCGATTACGCAATCCTCACCCACAGTGACGCGGGCCTTGAGTTGGGTTTCTGCACCGATCTGCGCACCATGCTCGATGACGCATAGGGCACCAATGCGCGCTGTCGGGTGCACCATCGCTCCAGGATCGACAACCGCTGAGGGATGAACGGCAGGAACAGATAGGCCAACGGGAGTATGTGCGGCCCGCAAAGTAGAGCGCCATAGCTGAGTCAGGCGAGCAAAGTAGAGATAAGGCTGGTCCGCAACGATGCAATTGCCACGGCGCTTCGCTGCTTCTGCGAGGCCCGGTCCAACGATGACGCAGCCCGCTTTGGTGTCGGCTAGCTGCTGCTGGTATCTGGGGTTGCTGACAAAGCCTATTTGGCTTGGTCCGGCCGCCTCTAAGGGAGCCAAACCGGCGATCTTCAGGTCTGCATTGCCATGCAATTGCCCACCCAACGCGGCGACGATGGCAGACAGGCTTAGATCAGACACACCTGCGGCTCGAAGCCAGCCTATTTGGCCGCCGCCGCGTTGAGGATTTTCAGCACTTTTTCAGTGATATCGTGCTTAGAGCTGCTGTACACAACCTCTTGAATAACCAAATCATATTTTTCGTCTTCGGCCACTTTTTTGACTGCCTTGGTTGCCTTGTCCAACACTTGCTGCAACTCCTCATTGCGCCGACCGTTTAAGTCTTCCTGGTACTCGCGTTGCTTGCGCTGGAAGTCTCGGTTAAGTTCGGCTCCTTCTTTTTGTCGGGTCGCTCGCTGGGACTCCGTCATGGTCGGCGCATCGCGTTCGAATTTTTCACTGAACGTTTTTAGCGCTGCCTGCAAATCACCCAACTCCTTGCCGCGTTTGGAGAATTCTTGCTCAAGCTTGGTTTGCGCGGCCTTGGCAATGAGCGATTCCGTCGTGATGCGCTGGGTGTTGATGTAGCCAATTTTGGAGTCTTGGGCCCAGACGCTCGAACTTAGGCCGGCCAGCAGCGCGGCGATGCACACGATTTGGTAAGTGGGTTTCATTAGAAGGAGGTCCCGATCTGGAATTGAAGTGACTGCATTTTATCCGTGTCAAACTTGGAAATCGGTTTTGCCAGGGCCAAGCGCAGGGGCCCAACCGGCGAAATCCAACTGATGCCCACGCCCACCGAAGTACGCAAATCGCCCAGCTGTATGGGCTCATCGGGCCCATACAGACCTCCTGCATCAAAAAAACCATACATACGCAGCGTCCTGTCATTGCCACCACCCGGCAACGGTGACAAAACCTCGGCATTGAGCGTAATCTTCTTGGCCCCACCGGTTGCGACAACACCTTGGTCCCGCTGAGCGCCGGTCGTTATGCTGCCTTGCTCGAATCCGCGCACCGACCCAAGTCCACCCGAATAGTAGTTTTTGAACAAGGGATAGGTCTTGTCGTTTGTTGACGCCCCCATGGACAACTCGGCGTTAAGCGCCAAAGTGGTCTTTTTACTCAGTGGAAAATACTGCTGGACCTGGGTGGTGGCGCGTGCATAGAGCAACTCGCCCCCGACACTCCACTCGCCAGTGGCACGCACGACGCGGCCCGAACTGGGTACCAGCGCGCTGTCACGGGTGTCGCGGGCCCAGCCAACGGTCAATGGCACTGCATACGTCGTGTAGCCGAACTGATCTGCGAAATCGCTGTAGACCGTGGGCAGCAAGGTCCCTGGGATAATGGTGGTGCTGTCAACGCCAAGCCCGAAGAATACGGTGTCGGTTTCGGTAAATGGCACACCAAATCGGACGCCCGCACCGGTGGTTTGCAATGAATAGCTGTCCAAATCCACATAAGGTTTGGTCGTACGTTGGTACAGGTCAATGGTTCGAGATACCCCGTCGTCGGTGAAATACGGATCCGTGGTGTTGAAAACCAGCGTGCGATTGAGCTTGCTGGTATTGAGCTCAACGCCAAGGGAGTTACCCGATCCAAACGCATTTTCCTGTTTAAAGCCCAGCATAACTCCGAGACCGTCCGCAGTCGATACTCCGGCACCCAAGCTCAGACTGCCCGTGGGCTTTTCCACCACGGTAATTGTCAAATCTACTTGATCGGGCAATCCCGCCACCTCTTGGGTATCCATAGTCACTTCTTTGAAATAACCCAAGCGGTCAACCCGGTTACGCGATTGGCGAATCTTCTCGCCGTCGTACCAAGCTGCCTCAAGCTGACGGAATTCGCGGCGTATCACCTCGTCGCGTGTTCGATCGTTTCCAGCGACGTTGATACGTCGCACATACACGCGGCGCGAGGGCTCCGCGCGAATGGTTACTTCTACCTGGTTTGTCTTGCGGTCGACAACCGTGGACGACTCGGCAACGGCAAAAGCGAAACCAAAGTTGGAATAAAAATCGGTAAACGCCTTGGTGGTCTGACTTACTTCATTGGCGTTATAGGGCGCACCGACCTGAATTTTGACTAGTGCTTGGAACTCT
>CAMDKE010000323.1 GCA_945901215.1 Comamonas sp. lk | reverse complement strand
CGGCCTGGATGACGGCAATCGCCTTGGTCGGGTCGTCGCACTCGCCCAGGTCGGCGCGGCTTAAGGTATCTGCCACGCACTGCGCCATGGCTTGCTGGCCTGGGCGGGCGCGAAAGCCCGAGGTGTGGCCCACCACGTGCTCAAAAGCGGCCAGGGCGTGCTGGGCAAAAGGGGACAGGGCGGCTTCAGAAGTCAAACGGTATGGTCTCGAAGAAAAAAGGGGAGGGGGTTGGGGGGGTGGCGCCGCTTTGGATGGGGCGCCGAGCAGCGTGCGCGGGCGGGGCTTTGAATATAAGGGCTGGGCGGGCGCCGGGCTCAGGCTTGCTGCGCCATTTGTTTGCGGTAAGCGCCCGGTGTGCTGCCCGTCCAGGCCAAAAAGGCGCGGTGAAAGGACGGCAGGTTGTCAAAACCCAGGTCGGCGGCAATGTGGCCTATCGAGTCTTGCGTCTTGACCAGGCGCTGAATGGCCAGGTCACGCCGCAAAGCGTCCTTGATTTTTTGGAACGAGCTGCCCTCGCTGGCCAGCTTGCGCGACAGGGTGCGGGTGGACATGCACAGTGCGTGGGCGGCGGCTTCCAGGCTGGGGTCCGGGGTTTTGTCGTCGGCCAAAAAGGCGCGCACACGGGCCACTGTCACGTCGTGGTCAAAGGTGACAAAAATCCAGTCGTCGGGCGCGCTTTTGACAAACTGCAGCAGCTCGGCCTTGGACCGCAAAAAGCCCTGGCGCAAATGCGGCTCGGCAAAGCAGATAAAGGTGCACGGCGCGTCAAAGGCCACCGGGCCCGGAAACAAATTGGCATATTCGGCAAAGTTGGCCGGGCGCGCAAACCCAAAGCCCAGCGATTCAATCGGCAAACGCCGCCCCACCAGCCAAGACGCCACCCCGTGCGTGAGCTTGACCATCAGCGCGTGGCCAAACACGGTAGGCGCCAAGCCGCTCTGCAAGGGCGTGAGCGAAATGGTGACGCGCTGATCGGCACGCACCAGGTCAAGCCGGTAGTCGTCCAGCAGCAGGTTCCAAAACCGGGTAAAGCGGTACAGGGCCACCAGCAGGGTGGGGGCGTCGAGCAGGCTCAGGCCCAGGTATTTGAGCGTGCCCGCGCGAATGGGGCGCGACCACAGGCCCAGCATTTCGTCACCCGTGGTGACCGCGATGCGCTCATACAAACGCACAAACTGCTCGCGCGTGATGCGGGCAGCCTGCTGCTCCACCAAAGCCGGGCTGATGCCGGCTTCGCGGATCAAGGTGTCCACCGCCTGGGGTGCCAGTAATCGGCGCGCGCCGAGCAGCATGCTTTCGACAAAAGCAAGGGGAATCGTCAGGCTGGTGGTTTGCATGGGCTGGGGCATCGGTGGTCGGGGTCATTTTGGCGCGATTTGCAAAGCATTCGGCCATTCCTGCCATTCCCAGGCTTCTAATTTTTTTTAGGATGTAAGGTGAATTGCGCCTTCATAAAACGCCGCACCTTGGCGAAAAACGCAATACGCGCCGCCCCAACTTTTGCAAAACGGATGAAAACCATGACCGAATCCCACACTCCCATCCCCGCAGCCCTGGCCCAGATCATCATTTCTATGACGCCGCGCATCCGCCATTCGCCGTTTTTCAATGCCACGGTGCGCGACGGCGTGTCGCATTTCAGCGTTTACAACAAGATGCTCATGCCCACCTCGTATGGCGATCTGGCCGCCGAGCTGCACCGCCTGATGCACGGCGTGGCCATGTGGGACGTGGGTGTGGAGCGGCAGGTGGAGGTATCTGGCCCCGACGCTGACCGCCTGGTGCAGTACCTGAGCGCGCGCGACCTGAGCAAGATGAAGGCGGGCCAAGGCAAGTACGTGGCCATGTGCGACCACCAGGGCCGCCTGTTGAACGACCCGATTTTGCTGAAGCTCTCGGACCGCTACTGGTTCTCGCTGGCCGACAGCGACATGCTGCTGTGGGTGCGCGCCATCGCCGCTGAGGGTGGCTACAACGTGGACGTGTGCGAGCCCGATGTGTCGCCTCTGGCCATTCAGGGCCCCAAGGCTGAAGACGTGGTGGCCAAGATGTTTGGCGAGTCCATCCGCAGCATTCGCTACTTTGGCTGCATCGAGACAACGCTTGCGGGCATTCCTATCGTGCTGTGCCGCTCGGGCTGGAGCAAGCAGGGCGGTTTTGAGCTGTTTTTGCGTGACGGCGCCAAGGCCGACGCGCTGTGGGAAATGGTCAAGGCCGCAGGCCAGGAATACGGCATTGGCCCGGGCGCGCCCAACCACACCGAGCGCGTGGAAAGCGCCTTGCTGTCCTGGGGGGGCGACACCACGCCCGAGAGCAACCCTTTTGAGGCCAATATGGCCAAGTTTGTGGACGTGGACACCCCGGTGAACTACATAGGCAAAGCCGCCTTGCAAAAAGTCGTGGCCACCGGCCCCAAGCGCCTGTTTGTGGGCCTGGTGCTTGACGGCAACGCGCCGTCAGACTGGCCGCTGGGCGAGCGCGTGTTGGTCACCGCAGGCGGGCGCGACGTGGGCACCATGTCGGCAGTGGTGTATTCGCCCCGGTTGGGCCGCACCATTGGCCTGGCGCAAATCGAGCGCCAGACGGTTGAGGCCAACGCGCGGCTGCAAGTGCACACGCCCAAAGGTGTGCAAGGCGCGGTGCTCGCGCCCATTCCCTTCGCCTGAAACGCGCACCGCCCGCGGGCGGCGATAATCCCCACACCCCGCTGCGCAGCGATGCGACGGCGGGTTTTTTTGTTTGCGCTATTTCGGGGCATCTTTTTATGTGCTGTACGCGTCGTTTTACCTATTCGGAGTTCTCTTTATGATCGCCGTGTTTATCAACGCGCCAGGCCTGCGTGAGGTTCACCTTGTGCACCTTGCCTTCAGCATCTGGGGTGGTGAAGTAATAGCTTCCACGGTCAGAGTTAAGAGAGGCAAATAGGCCATGGCGCGCAATGGCCTGGTCCGGTCCGTGAAAGCTCGATAAAGGTCTCCAAAAAAATATTCAGCTATTTGCTTTCGCCTGCACGCGTACCCGCAAACCGGGTGGTAACACCTCAAAAAAATGCCTGCGATTTGGGCGATGTCCCGAAATAAGTTGCAGATTTGAGTCGGTAAACATGATTATTATGGAGCCTTTTTGAGTTGTTGCATTGGCATGCATTGTAGAGTTAGGGAAATATTGTTTAATGTCAGGAATATCCCTTAGTTCCAAAAAAAATGTAATGAAATGCAAGATTGAG
>CAMDKE010000322.1 GCA_945901215.1 Comamonas sp. lk | reverse complement strand
AATTTTGAGCAGCAGGCGGCTGCCAAAACGCCCCTGGCGCACCCGCATGAACAAGCGCACACCGACCCAGCCAATGCCCACCACCAAGCATGTAGCCACAACCATATTGATGGTGAAGAGCCGCGCGTAGTTTTGTTCGTACATCTCCCGGTTGTTGGTCGCCTGGGTCAGCATATACAGCAGCACCAGGCCAATCACCACCATGAGCGCAGCGCCCACGGCCACCGCGCGGCGCATAAACCGTGCGTTTCCCGACGCCAAGGGGCGCGCCTGCACAGAGGCGGGCTGCGTCACCGTCATTTGGCCGCCTCACTGCGCAGCGGCACCCGCCCGACAGCCTGGATATCCCATTCGGACTGGCCAATCGTGCCAATCTGAAAGGGGCGCGGCAACTGGCCCAGGTCCAGGCGGAACCGGAACTCGACCTTGAGCTTAGCCAGTGGCTCGGAGTCGGCCAGATCCCCAATCTTCCACTGGGAAATCTGCCGCACCACCGCCATGGCCTGGGCCAGGGTTTCAAAACTTTGGCTCAGCGCCTGGCCCTGCGAGCTGTCACCCCCGGCCCCTGCGGTGGCGTTCAGACGCCAGCGCCGTGTCAAAGGCTGGTAAGCCAGACGCAACTGGCGCTGGGCGCTGGCAATTTTCTTATCAGACCAGTACCAGCGTTCCTGCAGCAAATCGGCTTCTACTGAAAAGAACATCGGCACGCCTTTAAGTAGGGCGTCCTCCACCACCGCTGGCAACTCGAATGACACGGTGGCCGAAACCAAGACTTCATTGGCTACGCGCTCTGCGCGCAGCGGGTTGATTTCGGTGGCGTTTTGGGCCATGGCCCACGGTGCAGCCAGCAACCATGCAAGCACGCCAAGCCAGCACAGCCGGCGATTAAGCAGCGTGTTTTTCCAGCAGTGCATAGTAAAAACCGTCGTGGTCATGGCTTGAATTGTCGTACACACCGCAATCGGCTCCACCGCCACCCGGCAGCAAATGCCCTGGCGAGGGGCACAGCCGGGCATCGGTGTGGCGTGCCAGAAAGCTTTGTATCTGTTGTTCGCCCTCGGCCCGAAAAATCGAACACGTGCAATAGACCATGCGCCCGCCTGTGCGCAGCAAGGGCCACAGCGCCTGGAGAATCTGGCTTTGCAGGGTTGCGAGCTGCCCGCTATCGGACTCTCTGCGCAACCAGCGTATGTCGGGGTGGCGCCGAACAATGCCCGAAGCAGTACAGGGTGCATCCAACAAAATACCGTCAAACAGCACGCCATCCCACCAATCCTGGGGCCGTGCTGCGTCGCCCTGAATCACCTGTGCGAGCAGACCCAAGCGCTGCAGGTTGTCGTGAATGCGCTGCAGTCGCGTGCCGTCAATCTCCAGGGCCACCACACTGGCATCGGACGCTTCAAGCAGGTGCGCCGTCTTTCCTCCGGGCGCGGCGCAGGCATCCAACAGGCGCGGACAGGGCCCCAAACCTTGCAGCAGCAGGGGCGCTGCCCGCTGCGCCGCCGCATCCTGAACTGCCACCCAGCCTTCGCCAAACCCCGGCAGTTGGGTCACTGGCACCGCGCGCTCCAAAACCACCACCGCGCCCCTCCCCTGGTGCCCAGCGATGCCCGCCGCCTGCAAATGCAGCATGTATTCCTCGGTTGAGCAGCGGCGCAAATTGACCCGCAACGTCATGGGCGCATGGGCGTTGGCCGCTCTGAGCACCGCCTGCCAGTGCTGCGGGTGCTCGCGACGCACGCGCTCAATCCACCAGCGCGGGTGGTTCCACAGCGCCTCCAAGTCCGCGTCCGTCGCAACCAGCAACTGTGCCCTTTCGCGCAAAAACCGGCGCAGGCAGGCATTCACAAAATTTGCCTGTGCCCGCCCCTGCGGGTTGCGCTTGAGCGCCTCCACGGCTTGGTTGACCAGCGTAAAGGCGTCATAAGGCGAATCATCTGGGTTCCACAGCAGGGCCAAGGCTACGCACAAGAGCGCGTCGGTGGCAGGCGCAGGAGCACGGCTAACCAGTGCCGAACGCAGCGCCTGGGCCCGCCCCAGGTTGCGCCAAACATAAAACGCCAAAGACTGAACCCCCGGGCGCAAGGCCGGCACCACGGCGTCCAGCGCCGCGGTCCCAGAGACGCCCCTGCGCACGGCCGCGACAACGCCTGCAGTGGCTTGCAATTGGCGCCACAGCGCCGTAGGCTCCTGGATCAGGGCCATGGGTTCATGCCACTGTTGCAAGCGGGTGAAAGCCCATGAACCCCGCCACCCAGCACGCAGGCGCCTGCCTCAGGGCCGCGTTGTAATCGGCCACTGCCAGCGTCGCGGCAGCCTTGGCAAAGTTTGCTTTGGTGCATCCATCGTTCCAGCGTGACGCATCGGATGCGCCGGGCTGCGGCTCCACCGCGCCATCGGTAGCGGGAAAGAGGGCCTGGGCGCTTTGCTGCATCTGCCCCCAAGGCGCGCCCATGGCGGCGCAATAGTCGGCCGCAGCAGCTTTGGCTTGTTTTGTGCTCTTCATCGATTGCGCCATGGTCTGCAGTGCCACGGCCAGCGCATCAAAACCCGGGTCAGACGGTTCGCGCTCCAACATGGTCTCTTTGCAAAGCCCCATCAGCAACTGCATTTGGCGCTCGAAAGACGCAGCCGCATCCCATACCGCCGCGCGCAAACGCATCAAACGGTTGTGCACACCCACCGCCCAAAAAACGGCAAGCGCCAACGCGATCCACAGCGACAAAGAGTTTTGCATGCCTTACATTTTCAAAAAAAAACCCCAAGCCTTTGGAGAAAAGGCCTGGGGTAGTGCGCCATCGCAGGCGGCAGACTTAGTCGGTCGCGCCGCCTTCTTCGGAAGACACTTCCTCGGTGTCGGCGTTGGCTGCCAACTCGGCGGCATCGGCTTCAGCGATCGCGCGGCGTTCCGAATCGTCCATTTGCTCGCGCACCAGCCGGGCTTCATGGTACGCCATGCCGGTGCCTGCGGGTATCAGGCGCCCCACGATCACGTTCTCTTTCAAGCCACGCAGCTCGTCGCGCTTGCCCATGATGGCGGCTTCGGTCAGCACGCGCGTGGTTTCCTGGAAGGACGCTGCGCTGATGAAGCTGTCGGTGGACAAGGACGCTTTGGTGATACCGAGCAACAAGTTGGTGAACACCGCCGGAATCTTGTCCTCGGCGCGCAGACGGTCGTTGGTGTTGAGCATCTCAGAACGCTCCACCTGCTCGCCGTTGAGGTAACCCGAGTCGCCTGCGGCTT
>CAMDKE010000321.1 GCA_945901215.1 Comamonas sp. lk | reverse complement strand
GAAGAAGCAATCCCTGGCGCCCGCTCGCACGGCCTGTTTGTGCCGCCGCTAGAAGGCTTTGTCGGCCTGTGGCCCAAGGTCTGCGAGCTCGGGCGCCAGCGCGCACTGCGCATTGCGGTCATCGGCGACGGTTTGGAGGGTTTTGAGTTGGCGCTGGCGGTGCGCCAGCGCATGCCAACGGCTGCAGTCACCTGGATAGCCTGGCCGCACACGAACCAACGCGATTACCCCGAGGCCATGCACCAGCGCATGCTCGCCATTTTGCGGACCCAACGCGTGACCGTGCTGTATGAGCCCGTGGCCAGCCTCACGCGCGACGACGTGGTGCTGGCCAACGGCGCACGTCTGGCCTGCGATGTGCCACTGCTGCGACTCTCCCACGCCACGTCGGCCTGGGTGCAAAACAGCGGTCTGGACATGCAGCCATCGCACGAAATTGGTAACGCCCCGGGCGTACTGACCGACCTGTATGAGCGCAGCACGAGCCACCCCGAGGTGTTTTTTGTGCAGCAGGACAGCCGCACCCTGGCGCGCAACCTGCACGCCGTGATGCAGGCCGAGCCCCGGCGCCTGCGGCCCAAGGGGTCACCCACGAACCACTGGGTGTACGCCGGTCCCGGCCATGCGCTGGCCCATTGGCACGGCTACTGCGCCCAGGGGCGCTGGGTCGGTGCGCTGCAGCGGTTTTTTGGCACCTGAACCAAGCCCTGCCCAGCGAACCCGAGCTGCTGATGTCCACACCCCACGCCCCTGCCGTGGCAAGCCCCTTGGTGCGCCGCGCGCGCAGTAGCCGCCTTGGGGCCCTGCTGCGCCAAATCCGTTTGCTCGTACGCCTGGAGGCGCGGTTTTTTCGTGGCAGTTCGAAGCCGACACTTGCTGCCCTGGCAGTAGCCCTGATTCCCGCCCTTTACATGGTGATTTACCTGGCCAGCGTCTGGGACCCTGGTGCCAACAGTTCTGCCTTGCAGGTGGGGCTTGTGAACCTCGATAGCGGCTTGGTCTACCGGGATCAAAACGTCAACATGGGGAGTGAATTGGTCGACAACCTGGAGCTGTCTGGGCGCTTTGGCTACCGCCGCATGGACTCAGCAGATCTTGCACGCAAGCTGGTGAGCCAGGGCACGCTGGAGTTTGCCCTGATCATTCCGCCGGACTTCAGCTCCAACGCACTGCCCGGCGCCAAGCCGGGCGCAGGCAAGCTGGTGGTGGTTGCCTCCCAGGGCAATAACTTCGAAGCCGCGCACATCGCGAAGCTGTTTGCGGTGGAGCTCGGGCACAAGGTCAACGAGAACCTCAACGAACAGCGCTGGGCCTTGGTGCTGCTCAACGCGGCAGGCTCCAAAAACAGTGTGGAGCGTCTGCGAGACGGTGCAACCCATCTGCAGGAAGCGGCCTCCGAGCTCACCGGTGGCACCTCCAAAGCAGCCATAGGAGCCAAGTTACTGAGCGGTGAATCCGCCCGGCTGGCAGACGGTGTCAGCCAACTCAACGCCGGCGTCAAACAATTGGGCGCAGGCTTGCGCACCCTGGACGCACGCCGACCCCGCAACTCCGAACTCACGGCGCTCACCGCGGGAGCTGAAACGCTGGTGGCCGCTCACCTTGAAATGGACAAAGCCTTGCAAACCCTGCAAAACGGCAGCCATGAGCTGTCGGTTGGCATTACGGCCTTCAAGGACGAGGCCGACAGCAGCATCCTGGTGCGCCCTGCCATACGCGACGCCATCAACCAAACGGCACTGGGCATAGACCAGCTCGACAAGGGGCTGCAAACCGCCGTTGGGGCACACCAAAAACTCAGCGAAGGCGCGGGCCAGTTGGGCGTTGGCGTCACGACCCTATCCACCGGCGTGCGCAGCATGAACCAAAGCCTGCGCACCATGGTCAACAAGCTGCCCGAGGACAACCAACTCGACACCTTGAGCGACGGCGCTACTGAGCTCGCGCGTGCCAATAACGCGCTGGCGCAAGCCACTGAGAAAATCAGCACCGCCAGCGCGGCCCTGCGCGCTGGCACCGAGCTGCTGACCAGCGCCTTGCCTGGCGCCGTGGACTCGCCAGAAGGCAGCGCCCAAGGTCTGGCCAACTCGGTACAACCGGTGATGGAGATGGCTTCGGTGGTGGAAAACAGTGGCAGCGCATTCGCCGCCAACGTCATTCCGGCGGCGCTCTGGTTGGGCGCAGGCATTGCCGCTTTTTTCATCAACCTGCGGGTCTTGCCCGCATCGGCCGTGCGCTACCACCCGGTGGCGCGCCTGCTGGGGAAAATCGCGTTTCCCCTGTGCGTCGTTTTGGTGCAAAGCCTGCTGGTATTGCTGTGTATTTTTTACGTTCTCGCCATCCGTGTCTCCAACCCGGCGGCGCTGGCTTGCACCGTGGTTACGGCAAGTGTGACTTTTTTGCTCGTGGTCTGCGCCCTCACCCGGCTACTGGGAGACGCTGGCAAGGCGCTGGCCATGATTTTTCTGGCGGTGCAGCTATCGTCTTCGGGCGGCGTGCTGCCGGTGGAACTCAGTGGCAGCTTCTTTGCCACCATGAGCCCTTGGCTGCCCATCACCTGGGTGGTCCAAGGCCTCAAGGCCAGCATGTTTAGCGCCTATGAAGGTGCGTGGCAAGCGCCCTGGCACAGGGTGTTGGCAGTCGCAGCGGTCGCATCGCTATCCTCGGTGCTTCTGGGCCGTTGGCGCTACCTGCCCAGGCACAAGCTGCGCCCGGCGCTCGATTTGTGACGGCTGGCGGGGTAGTTCTTCAGGAAATCACCGTCACCGGCCCTTGAAACCGGGCCAAATGGCCTTATCATTAGCACTCGAAGGGGTTGAGTGCTAACAACACACCCCCTCTCACTCACCGCCGCTGACCCCTTGCGGGGCTTGCGGCCTTTAACCTGTTTCAAACCCAAGGAGATCCCTATGAAACTGCGCCCATTGGCAGACCGCGTGATTGTCAAACGCGTCGAAAGCGAAACCAAAACCGCCTCCGGCATCTACATCCCCGACAACGCAGCTGAAAAGCCTGACCAAGGCGAAGTCTTGGCCGTAGGCCCCGGCAAGCGCAACGACAAGGGCGAACTCGCCGCATTGACCGTCAAGGTCGGCGACCGCGTCTTGTTTGGCAAATACAGCGGCCAGACCGTCAAGGTCGACGGCGACGAGCTGCTGGTAATGAAAGAAGACGACCTCTTCGCGGTTGTTGAAACCAAATAATTTTGCGGGACAGACCGACCGACGCGCGCAGCGCACGGTCGC
>CAMDKE010000320.1 GCA_945901215.1 Comamonas sp. lk | reverse complement strand
AGTTGGCCGAACATGGCGGATTGGCCGGATTGCGCGATGCCAACGCCGTGGAGTCCGCACTGGCCCGCGCCGAGCAACTCGCGCATTACGGCTCGCCGGATGTTGCCGAGCTGGCGGCCGCCTATGGATTTGGGATTGCGCGCAACCATCCGTTTTCTGATGGCAACAAGCGCACCGCCTTCGTCGCGACCGAGCTTTTCTTGGTGCTTAATGGTTTCGATCTGCAGGCTACAGACGCCGATTGCGTTATCACCACGCTTGGCCTTGCCGCAGGCGAGATTGACGAAACCAGCTTCGCAGCCTGGATTCGCGCCCGCATAAAGGCGCGCTAAAGCGCGGTGGCGCAAACCCACCATTCTCAAAACAAAAAGTAACGCTGCGCCATAGGCAAACTCACCGCCGCCTCGCAGGTCAGCAACTGGCCGTCGGCGCGCACGGCGTAGGTTTGGGCGTCGATTTCCATGGTGGGCAGGTAATGGTTGTGCACCATGTGCTGCTTGCGCACGCCGCGCACGTTTTTGATGGCGCTCAAGGGTTTGGCCAGGCTAAAGCGGTCTTTGATGCCCGCATCGAGTCCGGCTTTGGACACAAAGGTGAGCGAGCCCCGGCTCAGCGCGCCGCCAAAAGCGCCAAACATGGGCCGGTAGTGCACCGGCTGGGGAGTGGGAATGGAGGCATTGGGGTCGCCCATCGCAGCCATGGCGATAAAGCCGCCTTTGAGGATGAGCGCGGGCTTGACGCCAAAAAACGCCGGTTTCCAGACCACCAGATCTGCCCATTTGCCCACCTCGATGCTGCCCACCTCGTGGCTGATGCCGTGCGCGATGGCCGGGTTGATGGTGTACTTTGCTACGTAGCGCTTGGCGCGGAAGTTGTCATTGCGCTGCAAGGCCTCGGTGGCCTCGCTGCGGCCCGCCTCGGGGCTTAGCCAGCCGCGCTGGGCCTTCATCTTGTGGGCGGTTTGCCAGGTGCGCAAAATCACTTCGCCCACGCGGCCCATGGCCTGGCTGTCGCTGCTCATCATGCTGATGGCGCCCAGGTCGTGCAGCACGTCTTCGGCGGCGATCGTCTCTTTGCGGATGCGGCTTTCGGCAAAGGCCAGGTCTTCGGCAATGCCCGCGTCCAGGTGGTGGCAAACCATCAGCATGTACACATGCTCGTCCAACGTGTTCACGGTGTAAGGCATGGTCGGGTTGGTGGAGCTGGGCAAAAAGTTGGCCTGGCCCACCACTTTCAGAATATCGGGCGCGTGGCCACCACCGGCGCCTTCGGTGTGGAAGGCGCACAGGGTGCGGCCCTTGGTGGCAGCGATGGTGTCTTCCACAAAGCCCGACTCGTTGAGTGTGTCCGAGTGGATGGCTACTTGCGTGTCGGTGGCGTCGGCCACGTCCAGGCAGTTGCTGATGGCCGCAGGTGTGGTGCCCCAGTCTTCGTGCAGTTTGAGACCAATCACCCCGGCGTTGATCTGCTCATGCAGCGCCGCAGGCAGGCTGGCGTTGCCCTTGCCGAAAAATCCCAGGTTCATGGGAAAGGCGTCTGCCGCTTGCAGCATGCGCTCAACGTTCCAAGCGCCGGGCGTGCAGGTGGTGGCAAAGGTGCCAGTGGCAGGCCCCGTGCCGCCCCCCATCATGGTGGTCACACCGCTGGCCAGGGCCTCTTCGATTTGCTGCGGGCAAATAAAGTGAATGTGGCAGTCAATGCCCCCAGCGGTGACGATATTGCCCTCGCAGCTGATCACTTCCGTGCCTGGGCCAATGATGATGTCTACGCCGCTTTGCGTGTCCGGGTTGCCGGCCTTGCCGATGGCCACAATACGCCCGCCCTTCAGGCCAATGTCGGCCTTGACGATGCCCCAGTGGTCCAAAATCAGCGCGTTGGTCATGACGCAGTCCACCGCACCTTCATGGCGGGTGCGCTGGCTTTGTGCCATGCCGTCGCGTATGGTTTTGCCGCCGCCAAACTTCACTTCTTCCCCGTAGCTCCCTGCTGCCAGCGTGTAGTCTTTTTCTACCTCAATGAACAAGCCTGTGTCGGCCAGGCGCACCCGGTCGCCTACTGTGGGCCCAAAAATTTCTGCGTATGCGCGGCGATCAATCGTTGCCATTTACAGTTTTCCTTGCGTGAGGCCGCGAAAGCCATAGACGGTGCGTGCGCCCGCGTAGTCCACCAGCTCCACAGTGCGCTCTTGCCCCGGCTCAAAGCGCACGGCCGAGCCCGAGGCGATGTTCAGGCGCATGCCCTGGGCCGCAGCGCGGTCAAAGTGGAGGGCGCCATTGGTCTCGGAAAAATGGTAGTGCGAGCCAACCTGAATGGGCCGGTCGGAGGTGTTTTTGACCAGCACGGTGTGCGTTCGCCTGCCCGCGTTGAGCGTGTGGCTGCCGTCGTCGGTGATGATTTCGCCGGGGATCATGGCTTACTTGCGGCGGTGGAAAAACAGGGCAGTAACGGCGGCGGCGGCCAGTACGCCCCAGATGTCGGTGGCGTGCCAGTGGCTGCCTTCCATGCCGTGGCCCTGGTGGGCCCAGGTGCTGGCATGTACGGTAAGCGTGGCCAGCGCGACGGTGGTTTGTATCCACTGGCTAGGGAGAACGGGTGAGGACATGGCGGGCTCCTTGTTTTCAAAGTAGTTGGCGGGGCTCAAACAATAGGCTGGTGCACGGTGACCAGCTTGGTGCCGTCGGGGAAGGTGGCTTCGACCTGGATGTCGGGGATCATTTCTGCAATGCCGTCCATCACGTCGTCGCGCGTCAGCACCGTGCGCCCCTCGCTCATGAGCTGGGCCACGGTTTTGCCGTCGCGCGCACCTTCCATGACGGCGGCGCTGATCAGCGCCATGGCCTCGGGGTAATTGAGCTTGAGGCCCCGGGCTTTGCGCCGCTCGGCCAGCAAGGCAGCGGTGAAAAGCAGGAGCTTGTCTTTTTCGCGGGGGGTGAGTTCCATGGAGCGTGTGTGCCGTGGTTGGCTGCGGAGAGGGTGGGTGCAAAGAGCAAGCTACATGCCACTTTTTGGCGGCATACGTCAAATGTCGGATGGCATGGTTTCTGCTGAAAGCTTCCCCATGCCGACCGGACTACTTTATATGCCCAAAGCGCGGCCTCACAAACAGGTCTTGCGCCCTATGGCGCAAAAAGCGCGTGCTTTATTGGTGCGCAAAGATTTTTTCCGCACGACATTGGTGAGCCTCGTGCCTTTCAAGCTTCACCGGCACCGGATTGGGGATTTTTTGGGTTTGCGTGCATGGACATGAA
>CAMDKE010000319.1 GCA_945901215.1 Comamonas sp. lk | reverse complement strand
GTCGGCATGCTGGCCGTGCAAAGTGCTGATGCAGGCCTGCGCCGCCTTGCGCAAGTGGCCCACCGGCGCCAGCTCGGGCGGCACAAACACCACCACCCTGCCCCGCCCGGGCAAGCGCCCTTCGCGGTTGCAGCGCCCTGCCGCCTGGGCAATGGCGTCCAAGCCCGCCAGGGCGCGAAAAACCACCGGGAAATCAATGTCCACACCCGCTTCCACCAATTGGGTGCTGACGACGCGCAAGGGCTCCAGGTCGGTGCCCGCACGCTTGGCCAGCAGCCGCGCCTTAATGCGGGCAATCACCGCTTTGCGGTGCGCGCCGCACATCAGCGCCGACAGATGCAAAGTGCCCGGCGGCAGCAAACGATGCAACTCGCGCGCCGCCTTGCGGGTGCTGACGATGGCGAGCACGCAGTCTTCTGCGGCAATGCGCGCGGCGGTTTCGGCCCATAGGGTGCCGACGCTCCAGTCGGCGGGCAACTCCACGTCCACGCGCTTGAGAGCGTCGAACAAAGCGTCTGGCTCGGCAATGATTTCACGCACACCGTCCAAACCGCGCAGATTGATGCTGGGGTCGAAATAGGCGGTGCTGTTGAGCGCGGGCTGGGTTGCGGTGCAAAGCAACACGGTCACGTCGTAGTGTTTGACCAACAGGTTCAACACATCCAGGATGGGCTGCAGAAACTCAGGCGGCAGTTGCTGCGCTTCATCTAGCACGATAACGCTGCCCGCCAGCCGGTGCAGCTTGCGGCAGCGCGAGGTTTTGGCGGCGAACAGGGACTCGAACAACTGCACGTTGGTGGTGACGATGAGGGGCGCGTCCCAGTTTTCGCAGGCCAGGCGGCTGCGGGCGGTTTCATCTTTGTCTGGCGCATCGGCTTGGCTGTGGTGCTCAATGAGCACTTCCTCGCCCAGGGCCTTGAGCGCGCCACGAAACACGTCCGCCGTTTGCTCAATGATGCTGGTGTAGGGAATGGCATACACCACGCGCCGCTTGCCGTAGGCCTGCGCGTGGTTGAGCGCAAACGCTAGGCTAGACAAAGTTTTGCCGCCGCCTGTGGGCACGGTGAGCGAAAAGAAGCCGGGTGGCAGAGCGGCCTGGGTCTGGCACTGGCGCAGCACCTGGGCGCGCAAGGCATTGACGGGGGATGGCGGCGCGCCGTCTGCCAGTGTGTGCAAATGCGCATCAAGGGCAGATTGCATTGCATCCAAGGTCGGGAAGCCAGTGCGCCGGGAAGGCTTGGCTGCGTCAAAGTGTGCCTCGGTGTCCAAAAAGTCGGCGTCCACCAGGCACGAGAACAGCATCCGCACCCACAAAGCAAAGCCCGCTGGCCCGCCAGGAATAAAAGCCAAGTCTGGGACAAAGTCGCCTGCATGCAGCACACGGTCGGGCGGGTGGGCGGCCTTCGCCTCTTCCAGTTCCGCGAGCGCATCGGTGCTCGCCAAGCGCTGGGTCAAGCCCTGGTGCCAGTCGTCCAAACCGGCGTGGTGTCCTGCTATCACATAAGCCAAAACCCGTGCGGCCAGTTTGCCGCGAGCGCCGTGCTGGGCGCCCAAAGTCTCGATGGCCCAAAGCGCGCCCGCCGCCGAATGCGTTTTCTCGCGCCCGGACACCTTGCCTTCAATATGCGCGTCGGGGTTGTCAGACGCGCGCAGGTAACGCTGAAAGCCGGGGCGGTATTTGCCCAAGTCGTGCCACAGACCGGCCAGATAGGCCCACTGCGCATTGGTACCGCTTGGAGCGGACTCCGATGCAAACGCCTTTGCAAGCGTGGCTACCGCCGTCAAATGGTCCGCCAAAAGATGCCCGCCAGAATGGGCCAGTGGTGCTTGCATATATCGAATTCATTGCCTTAAAGACAATGGAAGATACACGCAATCGAGGTCACCAGGTGAGCTAGCTCCGCTAAATTTGGCCCGCTGGTTTAATCGACGGTTTTACTGGAGCGCCCGGCTTGGCACCCCACTCCGCTTAGTCATACGCAATCACTGCCCGCCCCACATCCGCCTGCGAGCGCCAGCGGGCCAGGGCGGCGTCGCTGGGGTAGAAGCGGGCTGCGTCGCTGAGTTGCAGTTCGGCGTAGGCACCCTCCTCGCTTTGCAACGCGTCTGCTGATGCATCTGCCGATGCGTCTGGCGCGCCGGGCAAGCGCTCCAGCGCAAAGCGCACCAGCAGGCCGCGCACCAGTTCGCCTTGCTCGGTCATCTCGCGCTGGGCGGGAAACTCGCGCAGCAGCTGGGCCACGTCGGGGCCGGGGCTGTTGGCGTCGGCTTTCAGGGCCACGCGCAGGTAGCGGCCAAAGCGGCAGCGGGCTTGTTCCAGGTCCCAAAGCTGGGTGATGGTGAACTGCATGCCGCCCGAGAAGCGGTCGGTTTGCGCCTTGCCCATGGCAATGACGAGGGTGTCGTCCTTGAGCAGGTTTTTGTGCGCGTTGATCAGCGCCTCGTCGGCGCGCGCCTCGATGGTGGCACTCTTGTCGTCCAGCTTGAACAGCGCCAGCTTGCCGCGCTGGCCGTTGATAAAGCGCAGGTCGGTGATGATGCCTGCCAGCAACTGGGGCTCGCGGGTTTCTAGCAGCTCTTCAATCGGGCGTTTGGCAAAGCGGCGCACTTCGAGCGCCACTTCGTCAAACAAATGGCCCGAGAGGTAAAAGCCCAGCGCGGTTTTTTCTTGCGTGAGGCGCTCTTTCACGCCCCAGGGGATGGTGGCCACGAGGTCTGGCTCTTGCGTGCTGGAGCCGTGGTCGTCCTCGCCGCCCATGTCAAACAGGCCGGCCTGGTGGACGTTGGCGCTGGCTGCGGCGGCAAAGTCAAAGGCGCGGTCAACGGAGGCCACCAGGGCAGCGCGGTTGAGCTCTAGCGTGTCAAAGGCGCCGGCTTTGATCAGCGCCTCCAGGCAGCGCTTGTTCATGCGGCTGCGCTCTACGCGGCGGCAAAAGTCGTACAGGCTGGTAAACGGCCCGGCCTCTGCCGTGGGGCCTCGGCCTTCGCGGGCGGCCACGATGGCCTCAATCGCTTGCTGGCCCGTGCCTTTGATGGCGCCCAGGCCGTAGCGGATTTGCCGGTCCGAGATGGGCTCAAAGCGGTGAGAGCCCCGGTTGACGTTGGGCGGCTCAAAGTCGATGTTGAATTTGGTGGCGTCTTCAAACAAGACCTTGAGCTTGTCGGTGTCGTCCATCTCCACCGTCATGTTGGCGCAGAAAAACTCGGCCGTGTAATGCACCTTGATCCAGGCCGTGTGGTAGGCCAAAAGCG
>CAMDKE010000318.1 GCA_945901215.1 Comamonas sp. lk | reverse complement strand
CCGCATGCGCACCACGCCCAAAGGCCTGCGCCCCTTTGTGATGACCAACCTGAAAACGCTGACCGGCCTGGCCGACATCGTGTCGTTCATCGAAACCAAAGGCCTGCTGCTGGCCCAGTGACGCAGGGTAGATAGTGCGCATGCACCGTTAGAATGAAGACCATGGAAGCTTGGCCGAGCGGTTTAAGGCACCGGTCTTGAAAACCGGCGAGGATGTGAGTCCTCCGTGAGTTCGAATCTCACAGCTTCCGCCAGAACCCCGGAAAATGTCTATGGTTCACATAGCATTTTTACTTCTGGCTCCTGTGAAGATACACACGAAGTTACACTACCAAGCCTGCCTGTCAGCTGTGTGATCCAGAGCGTCAAAGAGCGAAGAGCCCGCCGTACCAAGCGTCAGCAACGCACTCTGCGCTGACCAAAAAGTCACACCCACAACTGTCAGTCGCACCAGTACGAGTGATAGAAGCAATGAAAACGCAGATTGGTTCATCGCTATCCGACTTAGATAGACTTTTTGGTATCCCTCCAACACGGCGCCTTCTCTGGAGAGCTTCAAATGCGACCCTCGCTTGCCTTGAGTACCCACCGCGAAGCCATCAGAGCCATTGCCCTGCGGCACCGGGTCACCAACGTGCGGGTGTTCGGTTCGGTGGTTCATGGTGACGACACGGATGACAGCGACCTCGACATTCTGGTGGAGCCGACCTCGGAAACCACCATGATGGACATTGGTGCCATTCGATATGAACTCAAGCAATTGCTGGGCATTCCGGTGGATGTGCTGACACCACGCGCACTGCCGGACCATTTCAAGGCAGTCGTTCTAAGCGAGGCAATGCCAGTATGAGCAAAACTGACATGTTGCGGCTGGACGACGAGTCAGGGCACCACGCAAACGTTCAAAACGAGCCTTCACCGCGTTTTGATCAGTAGCAGGGCCAGCATTTAGTCACTGGCGACTGCGGCCTAGATAACAGGTACGGCCTGCACTTTATTTAGCAGAACCCAAGTGCAGGAACCGCGGTGGGCCGCTGAGAAACGGGCCAATCAGGCCCATCATGCCGGTTTCGGCGCGCCAAGCCATATAGGCCTCTTGGTTGCTACGTTGCGCCCATTTTTCCCACAAGACGATCAAGTCGGGATTGTCATGGTCGACATAGGTCTCAATCAACTGGCAACCTTCAAATGCCCGGGTATCGGCAAGGGCCGTAAGAAGCAGAGAAAGAAACTCTGGACCCTTTCCCGGCGCGCAGGGGAATTCGACCATCACAGTATGGGACATAGGTTTTCCTTGTAGTAAGCCCAAAAAGCAAAAACAACTTTATGTGAGTTTTTATTGCTCTCAGGTTTGATGCAGCTGGTCAGCGCTGCCCTGTTTGCTCATACCCGTTGATTCACCATTCTCTGCGTCCATTTCTCTGGAGGAAAAGCAGGGTTTTGTGCTTCTGCATAGAGCTTTTCCCAGATGGCTTTCGCCCTTAACTGCCGGGGTGGTGGGACTTACTCCACTTTGGCGCCAGAGGTTTTGACCACTACCGCCCATTTTTTTATCTCAGCGTCAATCAGCAAGGCAAATTCCTGCGGTGTGTTGCCGCTGGGAATGGCGCCTTGGGCCAGGAGTCTTTCTTTGATCTCGGGTGAATTGAGCGCTTTGGCGGTTTCTTGTTGCAGACGGTTGATTACCGCCTGGGGCGTGCCCGCCGGTGCCAATAGGCCAAACCAACTGGTGGCCTCGAAGCCCTTGAGCGGTCCGGCCTCTGCAATCGTGGGCAAATCTGGCAAGGCATCCGAACGCTGGGCGCTGGTTACGGCAAAAGCTGTGAGCTTGCCTGCCTTGATAAGGGCCATGGACGATGGCAAGTTGTCAAACATCACGTCGACCTGGTTGGACAGCAGGCCCACGAGCGCGGGCGCCGAGCCGCTGTAGGGGATGTGGGTCATGTAGATGCCCGTAGACGCCTTAAACAACTCGCCCGCCAGGTGGATGGACGTGCCGTTGCCGCTAGACGCCATATTCAACTGGCCCGGGCGCTTGCGCGCATACGCAATGAAGTCGGGCACCGAGTTGATGCCCAGGCCTTTGGCCCGCTCGGCGTTCATCACCATCACATTGGGCACTCCGGCCACCAGGGTAATGGGCGCAAAGTCTTTTTGCGGGTCGTAAGCCAGCTTGGCAAACAAAGACTTGTTGATGCCGTGGGTGCCCACGGTGCCCATCAGCAACGTATAGCCGTCAGGCGCAGACTTGGCCACTTGCTCGGCCCCGATGTTGCCGCCCGCCCCGGCCCGGTTTTCAATCACAAAAGACTGGCCAAATGCCTTTGAGAGCTCGGGTGCGACCGCGCGGGCCAAGATGTCGGTCGTGCCGCCCGGTGCAAACGGCACCACGATCTTCACCGGCTTGCTGGGCCAGGCGCTTTGGGCATTTGTCGGCCCCGCAACCACGCCCATCCCCACGGCTGCCACGGACAAAAGCCAAGAACGTACAAAGGAGGTGATTTTTTTCATGGTGATGTTCCTGCTTTGGGGCTGAAAAATTTCTGACACTGATTGGCTCTTCAAGTGCGCGGCCAAGCCTGAGACCCGAAGCAGCATACGTAGTGGCGCGCAAAAGCCATTATGAAGCCCGCTCAACACACGAGGCATACTCAATACAGGGGTACAAACCCGCATCGCCTGACCATTTTTCTACTGTCCATTTTTTCGTGGAAGCACCATCGCCATGACCCCAACCCCATCGCCCACAGGCGCCAGTTTGCTCATCGACGCCTTGATTGCCCAGGGCGTAAACACCGTGTTTTGCGTGCCCGGCGAGAGTTTTTTGGCCGCGATGGACTCTATGTACGCGCACCGCGACTCCATTCACCTGGTGGTTTGCCGCCACGAGGGATCGGCCATGTTCATGGCCGAGGCCCATGCCAAAGCAACAGGACGCCCCGGCATTTGCTTTGTGACGCGCGCACCTGGCGCGGCCCAGGCCACCATTGGTTTGCATACCGCGCACCAGGACGCCACGCCGGTGATTTTGTTTATCGGCCAGGTGGGGCGGGGCTTTATGGAGCGCGCCGCGTTTCAAGAGGTCGATTACCGGAGCATGTTTGCGCCCATCAGCAAATGGGTGGCACAGGTGGACGACGCCAGCCGCATGCCCGAGATGGTGAGCCACGCCTTTCATGTGGCCATGGCCGGCCGGCGCGGCCCGGTGGTGCTGGCCCTGCCAGAAGACATGCTTAGCGGGCCAGCGCTTGCCCCAGTAC
>CAMDKE010000317.1 GCA_945901215.1 Comamonas sp. lk | reverse complement strand
CGACCCCAGCCCGCCCACCGGATGGAACGCGTGGTCTCCCGCCCTGGCGGACACGGCGCGGCAGCGCTACGCAGCGGCCACCGTGCGACGCGCCAGCACCAAGGTGGCCCATAGTGCGGCCAAGGCTGCGCAGGCCCAGGAAAAACTGGCCGATGTGGCAGCGCATTCCCGCATTTCTGACCCTGTGGTCTTGGGCCATAAAAAGGCTGTGATTTTGGCGGCCATGGAGCGGGCGCGGCAGCGCAAAGCAAGGTAAAGCGCGCCGTGCCGCCTGGGGTGAAAGTTGCAGCCCTATCGGGGGGATGTTGTGGTCGCATTGCAGCGCTTGTGCCCACTCTCTCCCCCAACCCCTCTCGCCCAGCGGGCGAGAGAGGGGGGCCAACAGTCACATTTGATTTCGTCGCTTCGGCTAGGGCACCACAGGCCACTTCTGTGAATCGCTGGCCAACAGCCGTATTTCACGCGCGCAGGCGGGCGCCACGCTAGTCGAAGGCTAGCCGGGGCGACGAAACCAAATGTGGCTGTTGGCTCCCCCTTTCTACCCCGCCGGGGTGGAAAGGGGGCTGGGGGGATAGGGGGGAAAGCTAGCTAACTGCTGGCCTGTGCAAGCCGCGCAAACGCACCAACCACCTCAGGCGGTGCCTGCACCATCTCAATCAACACGCCCTCCCCCGCGATGGGGAATTCGTCATTCGCCTTGGGGTGCAAAAAGCAGATATCAAAGCCCGCGGCGCCCTTACGGATACCGCCTGGAGCAAAACGCACACCTTGCGCTGTCAGCCACTCCACCGCAAGAGGCAGGTCGTCAATCCACAGGCCAATGTGGTTGAGCGGCGTGGTGTGAACAGCCGGCCTTTTGTCGGGATCGATCGGCTGCATCAAATCGACTTCGACCTTGAACGGGCCGCTGCCGATGGCGCATATATCCTCATCCACGTTTTCGCGCTCGCTCTTGAACGTGCCAGTCACCTCCAGCCCCAGCATCTCGACCCAGAGCTTTTGCAGGCGCAGCTTGTCCGGGCCGCCAATGGCGATTTGCTGCACGCCCAGCACCTGGAACGGCCGTGGTGTGGAGGTGCTCATGCCGCGAACTCCACAATCGGCTGGTCTACCGTCAGGCTTTCGCCTTGCGCGGCCATGACCTTGCTGACCACGCCGTCGGCGGCGGCGAACAGCACGTTTTCCATTTTCATGGCCTCAATCACGGCCACGCGCTCCCCAGCTTGCACTTTTTGGCCGGGCACCACGGCCACATGCACCAGCAGACCGGGCATGGGGGAAAGGATAAAGCGGCTCATGTCGGGTGCGGCCTTAAAGAGCATCAGCGCGTGCAACTCCGCCATACGCGGCGACACCACCAGGGCATCGATGCGCGTGCCGTTGTGCTGCACCCGCAGCGCCAGCGGCTTTTTGGGCGTGCCGCGCTCAATTTGAGCCACAAATGGGCGCCCGTTGACCGTGCCGGTGATGGCGATGTCATTTAGGCGAGACTGGCTGCGGATTTCAAACTCCGACACCCCTACCCGCACCCGTGCCGAGCCCAGTTCACCCTGGAACTCATCCACATGCACTGGCGTATAGGTGTGCTGGCCATCTTCGGCCAGGGTGACCACTACATAGTCTTTGCCCGCATCCACCGCATAACCCGGCAGCTGCCCGCTGATGGTGGTTGCACGCTCACGCGACTTGCGGCGCACAAAGGCGGCCAGCGCGGTGAGGAACAGCGGGTCGTCGTGCGGCACATCCTCGGCGCGGAAACCGTGGGCGTAATGCTCGGCAATAAAGCCGGTGTTGAAGTCTCCCGCGACAAACTTCGGGTGCGCCAGGAGCGCCGCCTGGAACGGGATATTGCTCGACACACCCCGGATCACAAAGCCATTGAGTGCCTCGCGCATCTTGGCAATCGCATCCAACCGGTCGACGCCGTGGACGATGAGCTTGGCGATCATCGAGTCGTAGAACATCGGAATCTCGCCACCGTCTTGCACGCCGGTGTCCACGCGCACCCCGTGCAGGTGCGCGGTATCGCCCTGCCACATGGTTTGCGTGGGTGGCGCAAAGCGCACCAGGCGGCCGGTGGAGGGCAAAAAGCCCCGGAACGGGTCTTCGGCGTTGATGCGGCACTCCATGGCCCAGCCGTCGCGCTTGACATCGGCTTGCGTCAGCGGCAGTTTTTCGCCCGCGGCCACGCGGATCATCAGCTCCACCAAGTCCAGGCCGGTAATGGCCTCGGTCACAGGATGTTCCACCTGCAAACGGGTGTTCATTTCCAGAAAGTAAAAGCTCTGGTCCTTGCCGACCACAAACTCCACCGTACCTGCACTTTGGTACTTGACGGCCTTAGCCAGTTGCACCGCCTGCTCGCCCATGGCTTTGCGGGTGGCCTCAGAGATAAACGGGCTGGGCGCTTCTTCAATCACCTTCTGGTGGCGGCGCTGGATGGAGCACTCGCGCTCGTTTAAGTACAGCACGTTGCCCTGGCTGTCGCCGATCAGCTGGATCTCGATATGGCGGGGTTCCTCGACAAACTTTTCGATAAACACGCGGTCATCGCCAAAGCTGTTGCGCGCCTCGTTGCGGCAGCTGGTAAAGCCTTCAAAAGCCTCTTTGTCGTTAAAGGCGACACGCAAGCCTTTGCCACCGCCGCCGGCGCTGGCCTTGATCATCACAGGGTAGCCAATGCCTTTGGCAATTTCGACCGCGCGCTCGGGCGTATCAATCGCGTCGTTGACGCCGGGAATGCAGTTAACGCCCGCCGCGCCTGCCAGCTTTTTGGACTCGATCTTGTCGCCCATGGCGGCGATCGAATAGTGCTTGGGGCCGATGAAGACGATGCCCTCTTCCTCGCAACGGCGCGAGAACTCGGCGTTTTCGCTCAAAAAGCCGTAGCCCGGATGCACCGCTTGCGCACCGGTTTGTTTGCAGGCGGCAATGATTTTGTCGGCCAGCAAATAGCTCTCGCGGCTGGGCGCCGGGCCAATGTGCACCGCCTCGTCGGCAAGCATGACGTGGCGTGCATCACGGTCGGCGTCCGAGTAAACGGCCACGGTTTGGATACCCATTTTTCGGGCGGTGGTGATCACGCGGCAGGCGATTTCGCCACGGTTGGCGATCAGGATTTTTGTAAACATATTGTTGTTCTCCTCAGGTCTTAAAGGGGGATAGTGCCGTGCTTGCGCCACGGGTTTTCAATTTTTTTCTCGCGCAGCATCACCAGACTGCGGCAGATGCGCTTGCGGGTTTCGTGCGGCTGAATCACGTCGTCGA
>CAMDKE010000316.1 GCA_945901215.1 Comamonas sp. lk | reverse complement strand
TCCAATACGCAACATCCGCAGGTGTGCCCATTGCCAATACCTTGGTTAGTTTTTCTGTCACCACCAACGCGACTGCGGTGAACTTGTCCACGGCCACAGCGCTGACCAATTCAAGCGGCGTCGCTTCGGTCAGCATTAACCCCGCCAGTGCTGCAACGGTAGGCGCTGCAACGGTGAAGGCCACTGCCGGGGCGGTGAGCGCGAGTCTGGACTTTGGAATTTCGGCCACCAGTGTGTCCCTGGGCAACCTCGTATTGGTCAACAGCAGCCTGACCTCTGGCGGAACCACCTCCGTTAGCACGACGGCATCTGCAAATTCCGCACTGGCTAGCGGCGTGTCCGTTGCGTTCAGTGCGACCTGCGGTATCTTGACACCCGCTATTGCTCAAACCGATGGTGACGGTGTTGCCAGCAGCAGCTACTCTGCAGTCAGGTCAGACGGAAGTGCTTGCAGCGGCAGCGTGACGTTGTCGGCTGTTGCTGGGGGATCTACACAGACCAACATACTCACCGTATCGGCTCCGGTGGCCAGTGCTGTGAACTTTGTGTCTGCGTCTCCTGCGCAGATTTACGTCCTGGGATCAGGCGCGACGACCCAGTCCATCGTGAAGTTCAGGGTATTGAACGCGACCGGGGGTAATTTCTCAGGGGCAGACGTGGCGGTTTCGTTAACCTCTAATCCCGGAGGGGTTGGGCTAGGCGTGGCGGGTTCCAAAGCGGCGCTGTCGCTTACTACCAACGCTGACGGGCTTGTCACTTTCACTGTATTTTCTGGAACGGTACCTGGGCCCCTGGAGCTCAGGGCTAGTATTTTGAATGACAGTGTGTACGCGGTTTCAAAAAATCTGACAGTTCGCCAGGGGCCCCCCTCGCAGAAATTTTTCAGCCTGGCTGCGGATAGGTACTACATCGAGGGTAAAGATTATGCAGGTACCACTGCCACGCTTACCGTGCAGGCGGCAGATAGAAACGGCAATCCTGTACCCGCAGGCACGGTGGTGAACTTCACCGCCGAGGGCGGGCAGGTTTCGCCCAGCTGCACCATTGCTTTGATTGATGACATCGCGTCTTGTACAGCGACCTTTTCCAGCCAATCGCCACGTCCAGCTGACATGCGGATTTCCATATTGGCGTATGCCGAGGGCATGAAAGACTATGTCGACAACAATAAAAATAACACCTTTGACGCGGGGGACACACTGACGGAAATGGGAGACGCGTACCGGGATGACAATGATGAAAGTACGCTTAAACAGTATGACCCGGGGGAATTCACTATTGAGCGCGGCGGTACGCTCGCCTGCACCGGCGCTGGAGGCCCGGCTCCCGCTGTTGCAAACACGTGCACAGGAACAACGGCAACTACGGTTCGTAAGCAAGTGGTTCTGACAATGTCGGGTAGCGTTGCGGTCTTCAACGACCCTGTCGTGACCTCATCGAAAATTACCTTTACATTGACCGATGGGAATACCGCGCGGCCAAACCCTATGCCGGACGGCACGACCCTTCTTGCGACAGCCATCGACAACACGCCACTGAATGACTTGGCGTGTACCGTTAAGCCGGATTACGGGACAACCATTGGCGGTGCATCGGCGGGCACGACAAGCGTCACCATAAATCTGAAGGATTGCGCCACATCCGATGAAGTAACCGTCGATGTGACCACCCCAAAACTCAACAAGACGTCTCTCACTTTCACGATCCCATAGACATAGAGTGAGGACTTGCGATCTGCGGACGCTCGCTTTGATTTTGGGTGGGTGTTGCGGTGCAAGGCGCCATAGGACCCAGCGGGGAGCGCCTACACTCTGGCCGCCATACCCGTATATCCCTTGCTACCCCCACATGATCTCCCTTATTGGCCTCCCAGGTTCCGGTAAATCCACCGTGGGCCGCCAGCTTGCCCGGCGCTTGCAGTTGTCGTTCGTCGACTCAGACCATGCGATTGAAGCGCGCCTGGGTTGCCCGATACGTGAGTTTTTTGAGCGCGAGGGCGAGGCGCGGTTTCGCGAGATTGAGTCTGAGGTCATTGACCAGCTCAGCGCCCAGGGCTCTGGGGTCTTGGCCACCGGTGGCGGTGCGGTGCTGCTCGCTGTGAACCGCGAACGTTTGCGCGCCCGGGGCCAGGTGGTGTACCTCAAGTCCCACCCCGAGGAGCTGATTCGCCGTGTGCGCCATGACACCAACCGACCTCTTTTGCAGGTGGCGGATCCCATGGCCAAGCTGCGCGAACTGTTTGCTGCGCGGGACCCGCTGTACCGCCAGACCGCCCACTTTGTGGTCGAAACCGGGCGTCCCTCGGTTGCCACGCTGGTCAATATGATCGTCATGCAGCTCGAACTCAACCCCGGCGCGCCTCTAAACTCGGGGGCATGAGCGCCACACCCACCACGCAGGCAGTGTCCATTGACCTGCAAGACCGCAGCTACACCATTGCCATTGGCGCAGACTTGGTAGGTCACGCCGCCACCTTTGCCGGTTTGCCCAAAGCCCCTGCTGCCTTGGTGGTGAGCAACACCACCGTGGCCCCCCTCTATGTGGCGACTTTGCAGGCGGCATTGGCACCGCATTACAAGGCGGTGCACCTCGTGGTCCTGCCCGATGGCGAAGAGTTCAAAACTTGGCAAACGCTAAACCTGATTTTTGACGCGCTCTTGGAAAACGGTTGTGACCGCAAAACCGTGCTTTTCGCCCTGGGCGGCGGCGTGGTGGGTGACATGACTGGTTTTGCCGCGGCCAGCTATATGCGCGGCGTGCCCTTTGTGCAGGTGCCCACCACGCTGCTGGCGCAGGTGGATTCGTCGGTGGGTGGCAAGACGGGCATCAACCACCCGCTGGGCAAGAACATGGTGGGTGCTTTTTACCAACCCCAGTTGGTGGTTTGCGACCTGGCCACGCTCAAAACCCTGCCTGCACGCGAAGTGAGCGCGGGCCTTGCGGAGATCATCAAGTACGGGCCGATTGCCGATATGGCATTTTTGGACTGGATTGAGCCCAACTTGGACGCCCTGCGCGCCTGCGATGTGGCCGCGCTAGCCCACGCGGTGCAGCGCAGTTGCGAGATCAAGGCGCACGTAGTGTCGCAAGACGAGCGCGAAGGCGGCTTGCGCGCCATTCTCAATTTTGGCCACACCTTTGGCCACGCGATTGAAGCGGGTTTGGGCTACGGCCAGTGGCTGCACGGCGAGGCGGTGGGTTGCGGCATGGTGATGGCGGCGCAGCTGTCGCAGCGCCTGGGCCTGGTGGATGCGGCATTTGTGGCGCG
>CAMDKE010000315.1 GCA_945901215.1 Comamonas sp. lk | reverse complement strand
ATAAATGGATAAAATATCCAAACCAAGATATCAAAAGGATAGTTCCATGCTCTACCACGCACGCACCTCCTTAGCAGCAGGCTTGGCCGACGCCTTACAAGGCAAAACTCCTTTCAGCGATGCGCCTAATGGACTTTTTCTGGCAGCGCCACGCCGCACGGGCAAGTCCACCTTTTTACAAGCCGACCTGATGCCCGAGTTGCACCGTCGCCACGTGGTCGGCGTCTACGTAGACCTGTGGGCAGACCAGAACCGTGACCCAGGCGCCTTGATTGCCGAAGCCGTGGGCCGCGCCTTGCTCAAACAACTGGGTGTGGTGGCCAAAACAGCCCGCTCAGCGGGGCTGGAAAGCATCAACGTGGGGGGCATCAAAATTGACACCTCAAAAATTGGCAAAGTCGACGGCACCACCTTGGCGGACGCTCTAAGGGCATTGGTCGAAGCGGCCAAAAACCAGGTGGCATTGATCATCGACGAAGCCCAGCATGCCCTGACCAGCGAAGCCGGTGAAACCGCCATGGCCGCGCTCAAATCTGCCCGTGACCAGATCAACCGTCCGGGCCAGGTGCAACTCATGCTGGTCATGTCAGGCTCCGACCGTGACAAGCTGCTAAGGCTGGTCAACACCAGTGCGGCACCGTTTTATGGCTCGCAGATCCAACGCCTGCCGGAGTTGGGCACCGAATTCATCACGCATATCGCAGAACTTATCGTTCGCCAGCGCCCAGAGTTGGCGCCGGTGAATGAAGCGATTTTGGGTGAAGCGTTTCAGCATTTTGGCCAGCGCCCGCAATTTTTCATGGAGGCTTTGGGTCAGGTGCTCAGCCCCTTGGCCACCGACAGCGGGCGGTTTGAAGAAGCGATGCTCGCCAAAGCCCAGCAGCAACTGCGGGACGACGAAGACCAGATGGCGCGCGACTACGCCGCCCTCAAACCACTGGAGCAGGCCGTGCTGTGGCGCATGTTGGAACTAGGCACCCGTTTTCGGCCTTACGACGCAGATGCATTGCAGTTCTACAAAGACAAAACCGGCGACAAGGTCACGGTGGCCAAAGCACAAAAAGCACTCGAAGGCCTACGTGCCCACCAGCTCAGCCTGGTCTGGAAGTCGGCGCGCAGCGAATACACCGTCGAAGACGCCGCCATGGCACGCTGGTATGCCCAGCGGGTCGCAGCCGGAACCTGGCCGCCCCAAAGCGCGCAACTCGATTGGCTAGAAGAGTAAGCGCGCAGGCCTACGCAAGCAAAACCCACCCAAACCCATGTCCAGCCTCTCCTCCGTCATTAAATCCATCCAAGACATCATGCGCCAAGACAGTGGCGTGGATGGCGACGCGCAGCGCATCTCGCAGCTCACCTGGCTTTTGTTCCTCAAAGTGTTTGACGCCCTGGAAGAAGAGATGGAGCTGACCCGCGACGACTACAAAAGCCCCATTCCCCAAGCCATGCGCTGGCGCAACTGGGCCACGGACTCCGAAGGCATCACCGGCGACGCGCTGCTGGATTTTGTAAACAACCAGCTCTTTGCCACCCTCAAAAGCCTGAGCGGCGACGCCCAGCGCAACCCGCGTGGCTATGTGGTGCGCGGCGTTTTCGAAGACGCCTACAACTACATGAAGAGCGGCCAGTTGCTGCGCCAAGTCATCAACAAACTCAACGCGATTGATTTCAACCGCCAGGCCGAGCGCCACCAGTTCAACGACCTGTACGAAAAAATCCTCAAAGACCTGCAAAGCGCAGGCAACGCGGGCGAGTTCTACACGCCCCGCGCCGTGACGCAGTTCATGGTGGACATGGTCAACCCCAAGCTGGGTGAGCGGGTGATGGACCCGGCCACCGGCACCGGCGGCTTTTTGGTCTGCGCCATAGAACACCTGCGCAAACAAGTGCACAACACCGACGAAGAAACCACGCTGCAAAACAGCATTCTGGGCGTGGAAAAGAAGCAAATGCCCCACATGCTGTGCGTGACCAACCTCATGCTCCACGGCATTGAGGTGCCCAGCCTGGTCCGCCACGACAACACCCTAAGCCGCCCGCTGCGCGACTACACCCCGGCAGACCGGGTGGACGTGATTTTGACCAACCCGCCCTTTGGCGGCATTGAAGAGCCCGGCATCGAACACGGTTTTCCGGCCGACGTGCGCACCAAAGAAACGGCCGATTTGTTTTTGGTGCTCATCAAACACATCCTCAAAGCCCATGGCCGCGCCGCGCTGGTGCTGCCCGACGGCACGCTGTTTGGCGAAGGCGTCAAGACCCGCATCAAAGAGCAGCTACTGGCCGAATGCAATCTGCACACCATCGTGCGCCTGCCCAATGGCGTGTTTGCGCCCTACACCGGCATCAAAACAAATTTGCTGTTCTTCACCAAAGGCAAGCCTACCGAACAAGTTTGGTACTACGAGCACCCCTACCCAGTGGGCGTGAAGAACTACAACAAAACCAAGCCCATCCGCATCGAAGAGTTCGACCTTGAGAAAGCCTGGTGGGGCAGCGAGGCCGACGGCTTTGCCGCCCGCGTGGAAAACGAACGCGCTTGGAAGGTGAGCATTGAGCAAATCAAAGCCGCCAACTACAACCTCGACCAAAAGAACCCGCACGCCGCCGAAGTGGTGAGCCACGACCCCGAGCAACTGCTGGCCGACTTCGCTAAGCAGGAACTGGAGGCGCAAAGCCTGCGCGACCAACTCAAATACATCCTCGCCCAATCGCTGGGGGCCAAGGCGTGAGCGCAGTGCTGACGGCGCAAGAGCCCAGCGCCAAATACCTGGTGAACTTGCAGCCGCCCCTGGTGCGGCATTTCGACTTGATCGCCCAAGCGCCGGGCGGCGTGGCCCGCTTGCGCGAACTCATCTTGACACTGGCCGTGCAAGGCAAGCTGGTGCCGCAAGACGCGAGCGATGAACCGGCGAGTGAATTGCTCAAGAAAATCAGGGTGGAGAAAGACCGGTTGATTACGGAGGGCAAGATCAAGCGGGACAAGCCTTTGGCTGAGATTGGGGATGAGGAGAAACCATTTCAGATCCCTGATAGCTGGCGTTGGGTCCGACTTGCTGATGTCGTGAATGTTTTGAATGGTCGTGCTTATGGGAAGCAGGAGTTGCTATCAGAGGGCACCCCTGTCCTGCGAGTTGGCAATCTGTTTACGTCTAACCATTGGTATTACTCAAATTTGAATTTGGAGCCAGAAAAGTATTGCGAAACTGGCGACCTTCTCTATGCATGGTCAGCGTCTTTTGGACCGTTCATATGGTCTGGACCTAAGGTGAT
>CAMDKE010000314.1 GCA_945901215.1 Comamonas sp. lk | reverse complement strand
CACGCCCACGGTGTCGGCCCGGGCCTCGTGGTCGGGCTGCAGGCAGACAAACACCGCGGTCTCTGTCGATCCGTACAACTGCTTCAGGTTGACGCCAATCGAGCGGTAAAAGCTAAACAGGTCAGGGCCAATGGCCTCGCCCGCCGTGTAAGCCACACGCACGCGGCTAAAGCCCAGGTTATTGCGCAAGGGGCCGTACACCAGGACGTTGCCCAGCGCATACAACAAGCGATCGACCAAGCCCACCGGCTGCCCGGACATCAAGGTGGGACCCACGCGCTGCGCGACCGACATGAAGTAATGGAACATACCGCGCTTGATGGCGCTGGCGTCTTCCATGCGAATCATCACGCTGGTGAGCAAGCCCTCAAACACCCGTGGGGGGGCGAAGTAATAGCTAGGGCCCACTTCCTTGAGGTCGATCGTGACCGTGGCCGCAGACTCGGGGCAATTGACCACATAGCCGCAGGCCAGCCATTGGGCGTAACTGAAAATGTTTTGCCCGATCCAGGCCACCGGCATATAGGCCAGCACTTCTTCGGCGCTGGTCAGGTGGTCAAAGTCTGCGCCTGCGCGGGCGCGGTTGAGCAAGGAGTCGTGCGTGTGCACCACTCCTTTGGGGTTGCCGGTGGTCCCCGAGGTAAAAAACATGGCACCCACGTCAGTGGGCTTGATTTGTGCCACTGCATGTTTCAGAAAACCGGGATGGGCGCTGGCGTGCACCTTGCCTGCGGCCAGCAGTTCATCGAGCGCGGCCAAGCCCGGCTCGTCGTAGCTGCGCAGTCCGCGCGGGTCGTCGTAATAAATGTGCGCCAGCTGCGGGCACTTCTCACGAACCTCCAGCAGTTTGTCGACCTGCTCCTGGTCTTCGGCAAAGGCGAAGCGCACCTCGGCGTTGTTGACCGGGAAAACGCACTCCAGCGCCGCCGCGTCCTGGTACAGGGGCACGGGAACGGCACCGAGCGACTGCACGGCCAGCATGGTGGCGTACAGCCGGGGACGGTTGGCCCCCACCACCACCATGTGCTCGCCCCGGCGCAAGCCAGCTTGGTGCAGGCCGGCGGCAAGGTGCTCCACCATCACAGCCAGATCGCTCCAGCTCAGCGACTGCCAAATGCCATATTCCTTCTCGCGCATAGCCGATGCGCCGGGGCGTTGTTTTGCATGTTGCAACAAGAGTTGCGGAAAAGTGGTTTGCATCCCAAATCCTTGTGACCTGCCTAAGCCCCCTTTGCCCATAAAAACGTGTACGGGGGCGCTGATAGGGGAGATCGTAGGACCGCATTTGACGCCGTGTTGTCGTTTGAACGACAATTGGACCGACATCAACTAGGTGTTTTCCCTTCACTTTCACCTAACTGACGCCAAAAAACCACTTCAACGGCCGTAGCTGACTTCAACTTTACGAACACGCCACCTCAGGTAAGCCATGTCCGCTGATACCAGTCTGCACCAACGCCGCCGCCCGCTGACCGAAGCAGAGCTTGAAGCCATTCCCTGGATCCACCTGCTCAACAGCGACGAGCGCAACCGCGCTGCCCAAGACTTGAAAGTTGCAGACGCCGCACCCGGCGAAACCCTGTGCCGCACCGGTCGGCCAGTCACTTACTGGTTTGGCGTGATCGATGGCCTGCTCAAAATGAGCACCGACAACGCCCAGGGCCAAACCATGACCTACACCGGCATTCCGCCAGGCGGCTGGTTTGGCGAAGGCACGGCGCTCAAGCGCGAGGCCTACCGCTACAACATCCAGACCCTGCGCGCCAGCCGGGTGGCGGGCCTGCACGTGGACACTTTTCACTGGCTGCTCGACCACTCGATTGGCTTTAACCGCTTTGTCATGAACCAGCTCAACGAACGCCTGGGCCAGTTCATCGCAGCGCGCGAAATTGACCGCATGAACAACCCCGACACCCGCGTGGCGCGCAGCCTGGCCGCACTGTTCAACCCGGTGCTCTACCCTGGCGTGGGCGAGGTGCTGCGCATCACCCAGCAAGAGCTGGCCTACCTGGTAGGCCTGTCGCGCCAGCGGGTCAACGAGGCGCTGACCACACTGGCCGCCCAAGGCTCGATTCGGGTCGAATACGGCGGCTTGCGGGTGCTGGACCTGGCGGCGCTGCGTTCGCAGATACTGCCCGCCTAGATTTACAGCGCCAAGCGCCCGATTCCATGACGATTGCCGACGACCAAGTCGCCATTTACCTGAACTGTGAGGGTTTGGGCGACTGCCTGTTTGCCATTCCGGTATTGCGCAAGCTGCGCAGCACCGTGACAGCCGCGCAAAAGTTTGTGCTGTTTACCCACCACCCTGCCCTGTTCACGGGCTTCCCCGCTGTGTTTGAGGCCCGGCCTTACACGCCGGTGCCGCCCACGCCCCCGGCGCATTGGCTGGAGCTGTTTGATATCAAAAAGTTCAGCCACGCCCACATGGACACCATGGACTTCATGAGCCTGCCCTTGGGCCTGGGCCAACTCAGCTTTCGGGAAAAGCAGCTCGAATACTTTCCCTTGGAGGCCGACTGCGCTAGCCGCTTTGACGTGGTGCTTAACACCTCCACCACCTGGCCCAGCCGCAGCTGGCCGCTTGCGAACTGGCAGCAACTGGCCGACCGCCTTTTGGCCTTGGGTTACTCGGTGGCCGTGGTCGGCAAAACGCAGGTCAGCCAGGCCGACCGCTTGGTGAAGCACAGCACGGGCCTGCGCGGCTGCACCGACCTGACCAACGCGCTCAGCCTGGACCAGACCTACTTCACCATTGCCCGGGCCGGCTTGTTCATCAGTTGCCAAAACGGCCTCTCGGTGCTCAGCGGCGCCACCGACACCGAGGTGATGGTGCTCGATATGTCGATTGAATGGAGCAAGCGCGCCATCTACCGCCAGCAAAACCCGCACTACAAGGTGACTTATGTGCCCGGTGACTGCTCCATTTACTGCTGTAGCGCCTTTGCCTGCCCGGAATATGAAAGCTTTCGCTGCATTCCACCGCTAGAGCGCGTGCTGGCGGTGGCCACGCAAAAACTGAAACCCGCGCCACCCCGCAAGCCAGGTAGGCGCAAACGGGTCTAATCAGGCCCGCCGTCCACCAAAACACCCATGACTGAACCCACCGCCAAGAAACCCACCCTCTCTGTGCCAGCAAAGGCCTTTCAGCGCGCCGCACCCCCCGCACGCCCCGTCCCCAGCACTGCGGCGCCCGCGCCCTCCCCGGCGGCGGCCCGCATCGCCACCAAAACGCGTGCACCCATCCCTTTCGGCCAGACCAACACCGCAGCGCTTGGCGACAACGGCACCATGCGCCTGAACAAGCGCATGG
>CAMDKE010000313.1 GCA_945901215.1 Comamonas sp. lk | reverse complement strand
GGAGCAGGTCAAATTTCAGCATGGACGGATTTTACTTTTTCAAGGAAACTTACATTTTCAAGTGCTTTACTTTATAATTTCTTTACTTTTTGAAAGTTTGGAGGTTTTGTATGTCAGGCATTGCTGAAGTAGAAGCCATCGTGTCCAGCAAGGGCCAAGTCACGCTGCCAGCGGCCATGCGCGCCAAGCTGGGCATCACGGCAGGCTCGCATATCCATTTTGAGCTGCGCGGCAACGAGCTGGTGATCAAGCCAGAGCTGCCCATGAGCGCCTACCGGGGCATGCTAAGGGGCTACGACTTGGGCGACATTGAACCCGAGAAAGAGCCAGACCGGGAGTTTTGAATGAACGTCGTCGATTCGTCGGGCTGGATTGAGTACTTGCAAGACACGCCTCGGGCGGATTTGTTTGCAGCCCCCATCGAAGACCGCAACCACCTGCTGGTGCCCACCATTTCACTGTTTGAAGTGCACCGGGTACTCAGCCGCAGCCTGAATGCCGACCTGGTGAACCGCTGCCTGGACGTGATGCGCCTGGGTCGTGTGCTCGATTTCACCGACGCGCGCGCCGTGGCTGCTGCCCACATCGCCACGCGCCACAAACTGGCTATGGCCGACGCGGCGATGTACGCCATGGCGTGCGAATTTGGCGCCACATTCTGGACCCAGGACGTGGACTATCAAGGCATGCCAGAGGTGCGCTTTTTCGCCAAGTCTTAGTGCTCAACATCCCCACTTGGGGCCCGCACCAGCAGCATCGAGTCCCCATAGCTGAAAAACCGGTATTCGCTGGCGATGGCGTGCTGATAGAGCGCGCGGATGCGATCAAACCCGGCAAAAGCGCTGACCAGCATCATCAGGCTCGATTTGGGCAAATGGAAATTAGTGACCAGCAGGTCGACCAACTGAAACTGGAAGCCCGGCGTGATGAAGATGGTGGTGTCGCCACGGGCCACGCCGCTGGCGGCCCAGCTTTCCAGCGTGCGCACCGTCGTTGTGCCCACCGCCACCACGCGGCCGCCACGCGCATTGCAGGCGGCGATCGCGTCTTGGGTGGCCTGGGGCACGTCGTACCACTCGCTGTGCATGCGGTGCTCGGCCAGGTTTTCGGTTTTCACCGGTTGAAACGTGCCCGCGCCCACGTGCAGCGTCACATGCGCTTGCTGCACGCCCAGGGCGGCAAGCTGCGCCAGCAAGGCCTCGTCAAAATGCAGCGCGGCCGTGGGCGCGGCCACCGCACCGGGGTTTTTGGCAAACACGGTTTGGTAGCGCTGGGCGTCTTGCGCCGCGTCGGGATCTACGCCGTCTTGGTGGCGCGCGATGTAGGGCGGCAGTGGAATGTGGCCGTGGCGCTCCATCAGCGTGTAAGGGTCGTCGCCCGCGTCGTTGGAGAACACAAAGCGAAACAGCGGCCCCTGCGCGTCGGGCCAGCGGCCCAGCAGCGTGGCGCGCAGGCCGTCGGCCTGGCCGGGTGCGCAATGCAGCGCCACGGTGTCGCCCACGGCGGGCTTTTTGCTCACGCGCAAATGCGCCGCCACCTGATTGCCGCCGAGCACGCGCTCAACCAATAGTTCGAGCTTGCCGCCGGTGGCCTTTTCGCCAAACAGGCGGGCGTTGAGCACCTTGGTGTCGTTAAACACCAGCAGGTCGCCCGCGCGCAGCAGACTGGGCAATTCGTGAAAGATGCGGTCCACTGCGACGGCGCCACTGGCATCCAACAGGCGCGCACCGCTGCGCTGGGGCGCGGGTTGCTGGGCGATCAGGTGGTCGGGCAGGGCGAAATCAAAGTCGCTCAGGGTGTAGGCGGTGGTCATGGTGCTTGAGGGCCGGACGGGCCCGTTCCAAGTGAAGGGTTCGAATAAGGGGAGGTGGATTGTCCCACCCAGGCCACGCACCAGCCATGGCGGCACAATGCTTGGCATGCCGACCCCAGCGCCTGCCGCCCCAGCCCAGTCCGCGCCCTTGTCCGCGCCCCAAAAAGCGCTGCACAAGCTCGGCCTGTACCGCGACATTGATCTGGCGCTGCACCTGCCGCTGCGCTACGAAGACGAAACCCGCATCGTCAAGCTGCGCGACGCACGCGAAGGCGATGTGCTGCAAATTGAGGCCCGTGTGGTGGACAGCGAGATCAGCTTGCGGCCCCGCAAGCAGCTCATCGTGCGGGTGGACGACGGCTCGGACGTGTGCACCCTGCGCTTTTTCAACTTTTATCCGGCCCAGCAAAAGGCGCTGGCCGTGGGCCAACATATTCGGGTGCGCGGCGAGGTCAAGGGCGGCTTTATGGGCTGGACCATGCTGCACCCGAGTTTTCGCCCGGCTGGGGGCGACTTGCCCAACACCCTCACGCCGATTTATTCCACGGTGGCGGGCCTGCCGCAAAGCTATATCCGCAAGGCCGTGCTCAGCGGCCTGGCGCGCGCCGATTTGTCGGACACCTTTGCCCCCGGCGACCTGAGCGCCTTGCCACACGACAGCCGCCAGGGCCTGTGGACGCTGCACGAAGCCCTGGCGTTTTTGCACCACCCTCGCCCGGATGTGCCGGTAGACGCCTTGATGGACCACAGCCACCCGGCTTGGCAGCGCCTGAAGGCCGAAGAGTTGCTGGCGCAACAACTGTCGCAACTGCAGTCGCGCCGCGAACGCGCCGCCTTGCGCGCGCCGGTGCTGGCGCTGGCGCCCGGTGCGGACGCGCTGCACCAGCGCCTGCTGTCCACCCTGCCCTTTGCGCTGACCGGCGCACAAGCGCGGGTGTGCGCCGAGATTGCCGTTGATATGGCGCGCCCGGTGCCCATGCACCGCTTGTTGCAAGGCGACGTGGGCGCGGGCAAAACCGTGGTGGCCGCGCTGGCCGCAGCCATTTGCATGGACGCCGGCTGGCAATGCGCGCTGATGGCGCCCACCGAAATTTTGGCCGAGCAGCATTTCCGCAAGCTGCTGGGCTGGTTGGAGCCCCTGGGCATCACCACCGCTTGGCTGACCGGCACGCAAAAGGCCAAAGATCGGCGTGCCATGCTGACCCTGATTGAGAGTGGCGAGGCCAAGCTGGTGGTCGGCACGCACGCCATCATCCAGACCAAAGTGCAGTTCCACAACCTGGCGCTGGCGGTGATTGACGAGCAGCACCGCTTTGGCGTGGCCCAGCGCCTGGCGCTGCGCGGCAAGCTGCAGCACGAGAGCATGGAGCCGCATTTGCTGATGATGACGGCCACGCCCATACCGCGCACCCTGGCCATGAGCTACTACGCCGATCTGGACGTGTCCACCCTGGACGAGCTGCCGCCCGGGCGCACGCCCATCGTCACCAAGGTGGTGCACGAGGCGCGGCGCCATGAGGTGAT
>CAMDKE010000312.1 GCA_945901215.1 Comamonas sp. lk | reverse complement strand
TGCTGCTGGCACGCGCGCTGGCGCTGGAACTCAAGGGCACGATTTTGTTGGCCACCGAGGGCATCAACCTGTTTTTGGCCGGACCTGTGGACAAGGTGCGCGAGTTTGTAGCGCTGTTGCGCACTGACGAGCGCTTTGTCGCGCTGGCGCCCAAGGAAAGCTGGTCAGACACCACGCCCTTCAAAAAAATGCTGGTCAAGGTCAAGAACGAGATCATCCGCATGAACCACCCCGCCATCCAGCCCGCCCAAGGCCGCGCCCCGGCCGTGCCGGCAGCCACGGTGCGCCGCTGGCTAGAAGCCGGTGTGGACGACGCCGGCCGCCCGGTAGTAACACTGGACACGCGCAACGACTTTGAGGTGGAAGCCGGCACGTTTACCGGCGCCATTGACTGGCGCATCACCAAGTTCACCGAGTTCCCCGACGCCTTTCGAGCGCACAAAGCCGAGCTCGAAGGCAAGACGGTGGTGAGCTTTTGCACCGGCGGCATCCGATGTGAAAAAGCCGCCATCCTGATGCGCGAAGAAGGGCTGGAACACGTCTACCAGCTAGAGGGCGGCATCTTGAAGTACTTTGAAGAAACCGACGGCAAGCACTATGACGGCGGATGCTTTGTGTTTGACGAACGCCGCGCGCTGGGGCACGACTTGGCTATTGCGGACTAAGCGCCATTTGCGTCGCCCTCAAGCCCACGCCCGCACCAGCCCTACAAAACCCTGCCAATACGCAGGCACCCGCACAAACACGTAGGCCGAGAACACCGCGTTGGCAATGCCGGTGAGCAAAAACACCTCGGGCACGGTGGCGCCCGATGCAAGCAGCGCGCCAGCCAGCAGCGAGCTGGCAATCATGAACAGCGCGTTCAAAATATTGTTGGCCGCAATGATGCGCGCCCGGTGGCTGGCCTGGCTGCGTTGCTGGATCAGCGCGTACATGGGCACGCTGTACAGGCCGGTAAACAGACTCAGCAGCGCCAGATCTGCCATCACCCGCCAGTGCGCCGGGGCGGCTACAAAGTCCTGCAAACCCATGAGCGCCGAGGGTGGCAGCGCGCGCGAGGCGAAATACAAATCCACCGCAAAGACGCTCATGCCGATGGCGCCCAGCGGCACCAGGCCGATTTCCACCTTTTGGCGGCTCAGGCCTTCGCACAAGAGTGCGCCCGCGCCAATGCCTACCGAAAACACCACCAGCAGCAAAGACGCTACCTGTTCGCCGCCATGCAAGACGTCTTTGGCAAACGAGGGAAACTGGCTCAAAAATACGGCGCCAAAAAACCACATCCAGCTAATCGCCAGCAGCGAGCGAAACACCACGGGGTCCTGCGCGGCCAGGCGCAGGTTGCGCGCGGTCTCGGTGAACGGGTTCCAGTTCATCTTCAATGGCGGCCCTAACCGAGGCGTGTGGGGCACCCGGCCCGCAGCCCAGCGCCCAAGCAGCGCTATCAAGACGCAGGCCACAGCCACGGCGGTGTGGCCAATTTGCGGCAGCGCCACCAACAAGCCACCCAGCATATTGCCCAGCAGAATCGCTATGAAAGTGCCCATCTCCACCATGCCGTTGCCGCCCACCAGCTCGTGCTCTTCTAGCACCTGCGGCATATAGGCAAACTTGACCGGCCCAAACAGCGTGGAATGGCAACCCATCAAAAAAGTGCAGCCGAGTAACACCCCCGCATTGCCCGCCCAAAAGCCATAGGCCGCCAGCAGCATGATGGCGATCTCCAGGTTTTTCACCAGACGCATAAGGCGTGACTTTTCCCAGTGGTCCGCCAGCTGCCCGCTGGTAGCCGAGAACAAGACATAGGGCAAGATAAACAGCGCCCCAATCACCAAGCCCGCCAAAGCCGGCGGCAACCAGCCCACACTGAGCTGGTAAGTGACCATCACGGTAAACGCAAACTTGAATACGTTGTCGTTACCGGCCCCCAAAAACTGCGTCCAGAAAAAGGGCGCGAAGCGGCGCTGGCGCAGGAGGGCGAACTGGCTGGATGCAGGCAGTGGCAAATCGGTCACGGGCGAAGTCTCGGTTTGGGGTGGGACTGCAAATATGCACGAATGTAGCCGCTTGCCACGAAGACCGTGGCCCGACTCTCCAACAGCTTCGTGCTGGGGTGTAAGCGCGTAGTCGCGATCTCATCGCCACTCAATAATTGCCAATTCATGTATTATTTTAGTAAGTAATTGATTAACTAAAGAGAGGTCAACATGAAACCTGAAATCAAAGCGGCATGCCCCCGCGCCATCATCGTGTGGACCATGCACATGGCGCTCACGCTCACTTTAAGCGCGTGCTCGCCCATCCAGCCGCCGAACTCACTTGTAGAAGATAAGAAGATAAAAGCGATGGATATCAACCAAAAGCAAAGCGCCGCACCCGTGAGCACAGCGATAAAACCTTCAACGGAACCAGAGGCTGAAAAGGGAATGGATCGCTATTCCGGCTTCAATGCAGCCTATAAAACCGCCAAAGAAAATCCCAGTGATGCGGGGAAAAACGCGGAATTTCTGACCGAAGGTATTGCCCTGGTTCAAGCCAGTTGCAGCAGCTATTTCACCCGACTGGGTAACGACGGTCAACACCTCGGCTTTGCCAAAAAAGAGACGTCCTTGGCTGGCAGCCTCGCCGCTGCACTCATGGGCATGTACGACGCCAGTGCCAAGGCCATATCCGCAACGGCAGCCGGGTTTGGTTTCGCTACCGCCACCATGGACAATTTTTCAGACACCTACTTGTTCTCTCCCGATATCCGTGCAGTTCAAGACCTAGTGATGTCTGCGCTGGACGTACAACGAACCTACGGATCACAAATTGTCAAAGACGTGCGCGACGGGAAAAGCCTGACTTACACCCAAGTGACTCAATTCTTGCTTGAGATGGAGTCCTACTGCCAACCCCATGGCGTTCGTGCACTTGTGACCAAGGCGGTCGGAACCCAAAAGGCAGTGGCAGACACTCCACCAGGTTCTAAAGAGCAACTAGAACAATCCATTAAAGACTTCAAAGCGGCTGCGGAAAAAGCCCAAGAGGCGCTTGACAAGGCAAAGGCCCCGCAAGCAGCCGCTTCAAACGCAGGCAGCGCCGTACGCAGTCAAGCGATAACGCTGCAAAGCAAATGAGGTTTCCCCTCCATTGGTAGATTACCCGCGCAGCTTCGCAGCCACTTGCGCCACGCGCGCACCGTAGGCTTTGGCTGTGTCAAGGTCACCCTGGGGAATGTCTTCCGCCGGGCTGGTGGGGCCGACTTGGGCCATGACGCCAGAGCTCGAACCCAGGCGGTTGATGCTGCCGTCGTTCATGGCGGGCTGGCCGACCCAAATCATGCCTTGCTGCATCGCCAGAGTCATGAAGTACTGCAAGGTGGACAGCTT
>CAMDKE010000311.1 GCA_945901215.1 Comamonas sp. lk | reverse complement strand
AACTCATGGTCGTGGGGGCCGTGAACGTGAAAACCTGAACCTGACATCTCTTGAACTCCTAATTAATTTTTAGAATATAAAATTCTATCGTATATCTGCAGACCGTTTTCTATTCGTCATACAAGTGCACTTCAAAGTGTCGCGCAGATTACTGTAAGAGGATTCCGGAAAACGAACTTCGATAACCGCACCATTGCAATATTTCAGGACTGATTTTGTCATTTGGAATAAGGGCGGCTGTTTGACTTATTCGTGGTTTTATTAAGTTCGTTTCTTATCGCTTTTACAGCTAGATACGCGCTGACTGTGCGTCCTCCGAAGGAGTTCGTGTTGTTTTGCCGACGCCGGCTAACGAGGCGTGGCCACGCGGGTTGATGCCACCGGAGTGCACTCGCCTATCGCGCCCGGCGCCCGACAACGGCGACCGGGCGGTATCCAGATCTTCTCTAGCGCGGTGCGGACTTTGGCGGAGGCGGGGGCGGCATGGATCCAAAGGGATTCATGGCGGCTTGGGTCGGGGATGGGGCTGGGCCAATGCCGGCGGGGGGAGGCGGTAATTGGTCACTCAAGGTCTTGAGGAAAGCGAGCACATCGTCAATCTCACGCTCGGTCAGCGCCGGTCCGGCAGACGCGGCCCGGTCAAATGGAGCCCGGTCGCTCACGATATTGGCCAGATAGGCCGCAGGCAAATCATTGGGCACACCGGCTGAGCCATACCAGCGCTTGGGGTCGCTATTGCGGCTGGAATAGAAGCTCACCACGTCACGCAGATTGTTAAAAAATCCGTTGTGCATGAACACCTGACGTTGCGCAACGTTGCGTAGGGAAGGCATTTTGAAAGTGCCACAGAACTTTTCCACACTCACGTCCGCCGGGACGTTGGCGCTAAGCGCCGGGCGCGTCCTTTGTGGCCCGCACAAGCCCAGGTCGAAGTAAGAAGGATTGGCGTTGGCTGGAATGGCCATATTGCGTGGAATGCCGCTGGCATAGTGCCCAAAGTCGGTAAACAGGTTGTCGGTCGGGCCGCTGGCCTTGGGGTTCATGGTGTGGCAGCTCGCGCAATTGCCTTTTTTCACGTCCATGAACAGGTTCATTCCGCTGGTCTCGGTTGGCGTGAGCTGAGCCTTGCCAGCGACAAACTGGTCGTAACGCGAAGAAAACGACTGAAATTTACGAGTGGCTTCATGGGCTGCAATGGCCTGCGCTACACCCTCGAAGGCTTTCGTGGAGTCCTTGAAGACGTCGGCACCAAAGACGGTTCGCATTTGGCTGGCATAGCCAGAGGCGGCGATTTTTGCCATGACACTGGCTGCATCCTTGTTGTTCATCTCTAAGGCAGCGAGGAACGGACCTTGTGCTTGTTGTGCCAGGGTATCCACCCGACCGTCCCAGAACAAGCCACCCATTGGGTCTACGTCCCCATCACGCACGCGAAAAGAAAATGCAGGGGTGAAACTGCTGTAGGAGTTGTGCATGACGGCGCGTGTGCCAAAGACCTTGGGTCGGCTGCCCTGGGGCACGCCGATGCGCGATCCATTCAGACTGGCAAACCCCGTGGATGGCGCGTGGCAACTGGCGCAAGCCGTCCCGCGCGGCTCGGACAAATTCGTGTCATTGAATATTTTTTCACCCAAGTCCTGCAAAGCAGTGCTTACAGGCGCAGGCGCAATCACGGGCTTGGATGCTGCTGGCGCAGGTACTGGCGCAACGGTCAAGGGTTTGGCTGACAAGCTTGTCGTCTGGGCCGCTGCAGCCTTGGGCATTGCCGCTACCACTGCCGCTGGGGGCTTGGGGGCGGAGCCTGCTGGATTAAGCACGAGCATCGCAGGCTTGGGCGCTCCTGGCGGCGGCTTAAGGGGAGCACCACCAGGAGGCGCTGGTGCAGCCAGAGCGCCAAAAAGCACCAGCGCATTGCTAGCTACGATGGCCAAAGCTGCTCCATAGGCGGATGATCTCCGCTTGGACGATGTGGAGGGCAGAGCATAAGAGACGGTAGTTTTCACGGAAATATCTCCTGGGAAAGGGTTTTGCTTCAGGGAGCGGGTTTCGGGGGGGGTGGATTGATGGAGCGCAGCTGGTTTCGCCCAGCGACCACCTGGTACTCCACGTCGACATGCACGCGGTCTCGGCGCAAAGCGTCCAAGGCAAAAGGTGGCGGCAGAATTGAACCGTCAAAAAGCAGCATGGTCGAGGGGATGGTCTGGCCGTCGAGCAGCACTGAAAGGCTCTTGCGATCGGCCGCAATGCTTTGCACGACACCGCTTTGGCGAATGACGCTGTCGCTAGGCGGAGCACTCAGACAATTGATGCTGGTCGCCACGGGGGTGCTTCCGGGAGGGCCGCGCACCGCACGCACCTCTAAGAACACCATGGGTCCACTTTGGGGGCAGGCCGCGCTGATTACCGTAGCACTCCCGATGCCAACCTTTGCCTCGCGCAGGGTTAGGCTGGAAGCGTTGGCGTCCCAAGGGATGGCGCCTTTGAGCAGGATTTCGCCCCCCAGGTCTTGGGCATTGTTTCGCGATCGAAGGGTGGTGGCCGTCCAGACGCCGTTTTGCAATGTGGCCTCCAGCAAGAGCGGCGCAGCGTTGGTGGGAAATTGACTCTGCAAGTTCGCAGGTATCGCAATCGGTCGGCCTTGGGCCCGCAATTGACCACCCGACACGTCGGACGCGGCTGCCATGACATCGAGGCGCAGTAATTGGGTGCCTGTGGGCACCGGGGCGGCGTCCTTGGTGCGTGTGGCCTGCTGGGTTTGGGCTGCGCCGTCCCACTGGCTCAACCATGCGGTCACCTGACTACCCAAGGGCATCGGGGGTGAAGACCCGGCATCAATCACCACACCGCTGTCGTTGAGCGTGAATGTGCCTTGGCTAACTGACGTGACCTGGCCGCTGATGAGGAGGTCATAGGACCCTGACAATTTTTCAATGCGAGATGCCACCAAGACAGGGATTCCCTTGGCAGCATCCTGGGTCCACACGCCATGCACCTCTGCTGAATCGTCTTTGGCAATGGCGCTAATGCCGTCATACCCTTCGACAACCGTGGCGGTGCCACTCGTATCGCTGACCGACACCACCCGAACCCACTGGCCCATGACTTGGAGGTACACGCCATCCGAGCTTGCGCTGGTCACGGGGCCACGCAATTGGGGCAGTATCTCAATGGTGTCAGCTACGCCATCTTTGCTTTGGGTGACGCGCACACGCTGGCCGAGCTTGACTGCGCTCACAGTTGTTGATCTGTCGGCTCCTTCAATTGTGCTCACCGCGTTGCTGTCGTCGTATTCGACCCCGTTGACTATCACGCTACCAAAACCGGAGACCGAACCCTCTGCGATGCCGCTACCACCACTACCAACGCCCGACAGTGAGATAC
>CAMDKE010000310.1 GCA_945901215.1 Comamonas sp. lk | reverse complement strand
GATGACAGTGGCACCTAGCGCAACACTGGCGACCGACACGCCTAGGCCCATGGTGTGGTCAGACAAGCCGACCTCGCAGCCGAACAGGTCCCTCAGGTGCGAGATTGTCAGGATGTTTGTATTGCCAGCGGTGGCGGGGTAGGTGCTGGTGCATTTCAGCAGGATCAGGTCTTTGCAACCCGCTTCGCGGGCAGCACGAACCGTATCGTCCAACTCGGCGACGCTGGCCATGCCAGTAGAAATGATCATCGGTTTGCCAGTGGCGGCCACACGACGGATCAAGGGCAGATCTGTGTTCTCGAAAGAGGCTATTTTGTAGCACGGCACATGTAGGCTTTCCAGCAAATCAACTGCTGAATCGTCAAATGGCGTGCTGAAAGCGATGAGGCCTAATTCACGGGCGCGGTCAAAAATGGGTTGGTGCCATTCCCACGGTGTGCATGCCTCAGCGTACAAGTTGTAGAGTGAGTTGCCGGCCCAAAGACTACTGGGGTCTCCAATATGGAACTCCCTTTCATCCAGATTCAGCGTCATGGTGTCGGGCGTATATGTCTGTATTTTCAATGCGTGCGCGCCACACTTGGACACAGCCTCGACGATTTCCAGCGCGCGTGATAAGGACTGGTTATGGTTTCCAGACATCTCCGCGATGATGAAAGGAGGGTGTTCGCGCCCTATGAGTCGGCCCGATATTTCTATTGCGTTTGCCATATTTTCTCTCAAAGGTCTTTTTGATAAAAAATCGTTTTCGGCTTGTAGTTCGATCGAACAAAAAGCTGGCTGGAGGCTCGGTTTTCCGCCAGCACGCTGGCGCGAATATGTTGTATATCTGGCTGGTGTTTTTTCAACCATTGCTCGGCGCTTGCCAACAAATGACGTCCTTGGCCCACATGCTTGCCGTTTGGCACCAGATAAATGGACACCTCGGCCAGGTGGTCGGCCACGTCAAAACGCACCACACCCACTGGCTCGTGGGCCATTGATCCTATCAACAGTAGGCGGCTTTTGTCCCACATAACGCTATCGAACCACAACACATGCTCGGCCCACGCTATGGGCGCCTGCTGTCTTGATACCGCTCTGATGGTAGGGTGGTTACGCCATTCAAAAAGTTGTTGCGAATCACTTGGATTGACGCGCCTGATGTAAATGCCACCTGAAGCCATTGCAGCGATTACGCGGTTGGTACCCTGGCCATCGACCGCTTGCATCCCTTTTTGGGAGATCAGCTTCAGCAGCGCCGGATTTTCCATGAGCAGGCGGGTATGCTGCGCGATGGTGTAGGCTATGCTTTGGCCGTCTGCGGGGGCGTACAGAAGACCTGCCTCTGCCGCATCGGCAATCTGCTGCCGCTGGTTTGCGGCCAAGCTTAGGCTGATGGTTGGCAGGCCCAAAACACAACGCTCCCAAACGGCTGTGCCCCCTGCACCAATGGCCAAATCAGCTGAAGCCATCAAAGCTGCGATACGAGGGGTCTGAATGTGGCACTCAAAGCCATGTTCATGGCAGGCATGCTGAACGGTCTCGCGGTAGGGATGCTGAGCGCCAATCACCACATCCACCTGCGCAGTCAGGTGAAGACTCGCTAATGCCTCTATGGCGAGGCCTGTGTAGTTGTCGGCATCCATCCCACCGAAAAAAACCAGTAATTTTTTCACTCCGCCGGATCGTTGGGCGATCTGCCCTCGCAAGGTCTTGAACTCTGACCGCAGCAATGCGTAATCCGGGCCAAGCAGCAATTGGCAATGCACAGGGACTTTGCCGACATAGCGGGTAGCCATGTCTGAATAAAAATTTGCATCCAGAAGCACATCGCAATCGTGTTGCCGGTCGGCAAGATCGTCGATGACCATCAGCTGTGGTCCGCTCGCCCGGATGGCGGATTCCCAGCGCTGATCCAAGGCGTAATGATCGGCGACGACCCAATCCCAGGGGTGATCCGCCAAAGCATCGGCCGTGGCGCGTGCATCGTTGACCTGGCTGGTGCCTAGCCAATCAGAATGTGCCAGCCCATCGCTTGGACCCTGGATTATTTCTTGCGGCAAGGGTATGAACTCCATACCTCTGGCGTCAAGCATGCCAAGCAGATGCTGTGGCAAATTGCGACTTATAAACCGCACCTGCGTACCCTGGTGCCGCAGTGCCTCAGCCAAAGTGAGGCAGCGCATGAAGTGTCCAGTGCCCATACGACCACCGGCGTCTGTGCGAAAGGCGACCCTCATACGCCAACGTTTTCTGTGTAATTGCGACGCACGGGTATCCCAGCGGCTTGCAAAGCGGCTTTGGCGCCTGCTGGCGTTTGCTCGGTAAAGTGAAACATGCTTGCTGCGGCCACTGCCGCGGCGCCCGACTGTTTGACGGCGTCCACCATGTGTTGATAGCTGCCGGCGCCACCAGAGGCAATGACAGGAATATTCACCGCGCGGACCACGGCCTGTATCAATTCAAGGTCGTAGCCTTGGAACGTGCCGTCCCGCTCAATAGACGTCATCAGAATTTCACCAGCACCGCGATCTTCAACCTCACGCGCCCATGACACAGCATTTCGATCAGTTGATTGCTTGCCCGCGTGGCTAAAGCACTGCCAACCGCCATGAAATACGTCTTGTCTCACATCAATACTGGCGACCACGCATTGCGTGCCGTACCGCTTTGCGATTTCGCTCAGCAACCCCGGGTTGGTGTAAGCTGCCGTGTTGACACAGACCTTGTCGGCGCCGGCGCGTAGCAGCTTTTGAACCTGCTCGATACGGTAAACGCCGCCGCCAACCGTGAGCGGCACAAAACAGTCGCGGCCACATTCTTCGATGCACTCAAAATCCAGGTCATCTGGCCCTTGATGTGCCAGAACATCAACAAAGATCAATTCATCCACCTCCCGCTGGTTATAGACCTTGACGGCAGGTAGTGCAGGGCCCACCCTGCGCCAGCTATCGAAGCCAACGCCTTTGACCAAGCCTAATTTTTTCCACAGCAAGGTGGGAATGACCCGCACCTTTAGCATGCCGCTTGCTCAATAAAATTACGCAGTAAACGAAATCCGGCGCGCGAGCTTTTTTCCGGGTGAAACTGTGTACCCCATACATGGCCTAATCTTACGGCTGCGGTCACAGATATGTCGTAGTTTGTGGTTGCCGATACATGGGATGGATCATCGGGTACAAAAGCGTAGCTGTGAACAAAATAGAAATCAGATTCGTCGGGAATACCGTCAAATGGTCCACCCGATCCCGATGGCGTTCGGCTTATGACTGAATTCCAGCCTACATGCGGGACCCGTAATCGGCAACCCAGCGTCCGCAAACCAGTGACGCGCCCGGGAATTAAATTCAGGCCAGGTGTGCCGTCGGATTCATGATCCGCGCTGCCTTCCAGACTGGTCGATGCCAGCAGTTGCATACC
>CAMDKE010000309.1 GCA_945901215.1 Comamonas sp. lk | reverse complement strand
GCACCCGCCTACCGGCTGAGCTGGCGCACCGCATTGATCTGCGCAGCGGCGATATGCTCGACGCCAGCCTGGGGCACTTTGACCATGTGGTGGCCATGGACTCCATCATCCATTACCAAACCGATGACGCAGTGAGCGCGCTGGCGCAGTTGGCCCAGCGCACTTCGGGCACTATCGTATTTACCTTTGCGCCGCGCACACCGCTGCTGGCCGCCATGATATCGGTCGGGCGCCTGTTTCCGCGCGGTGACCGGGCACCCTGGCTCGAGCCCATGGCCGAAGTCAAAATCGCCAGCCTCATGGTCGCCAACCCCGCCTTGGCTGGCTGGCAATGCGGTCGCACCCAGCGCGTATCCAGCGGTTTCTACAAATCGCAAGCCATGGAGTGGACCCGGCCATGAGAGCCAAGACCTTCACCAAGTTCGCGCGCAACATTCCCACGAGCTGGTTGCCCTTTGCCGAGGTGTCCAGCGCTGGACTTCCACTGCGCCGTTTGCTACGCCTGTCCCTGTTTAAAGTGACCATGGGCATAACCACGGCCCTGCTCATTGGCACGCTCAACCGCGTGATGATCGTGGAACTCTTTGTTCCGGCCTGGCTCGTGTCCATGATGCTGGCGCTGCCGCTCCTAGTCGCGCCCTTTCGCGCGGTAACGGGCTACCAGTCGGATGTGCACCGCTCGGCCTTTGGCTGGAAGCGCGTGCCCTATATGTGGGGCGGCACATTGATCCAGTTTTTTGGCCTGGCGGTCATGCCGTTTGCACTATTGGTGCTATCGGGTGGCGGCCAGATCGCCACGCCTGACTGGGTAGGCCAGGGTGCCGCAGCCATTGCATTCTTGATGGTGGGCGCGGGCCTTCAGACCTCCCAAACCGCTGGACTGGCCCTAGCTACCGACCAGGCCAGCGAGGAAACCCGTCCCCGCGTGGTTGCACTCATGTATGTGATGCTGCTGGCCGGCGCCGTGGGTGGCAGCCTGATTTTTAGCTTGCTGCTGGCGCAGTTCACGCCCGAGCGCTTGGTTCAAGTGGTACAGGGCACGGCCCTGGTGGTGTTGGTAGTCAACTGCATCGCCTTGTGGAAGCAAGAGCCGCGTAACCCCCAGCGTGTCGCAGACCTCAAAAATGCGGTGCAACCCCGCTTTAGGGAAGTTTGGCGTCAGTTCATTGCCCTGCCCAACGCGCGGCGCTTTCTATGGTCAACCGCCCTAGGCACCATGGCCTTCAATATGCAAGATATTGTCCTGGAACCGTATGGCGGCGAGATATTGCATTTGAGTGTGGGCGCCACCAGCGCGCTGACCGCCATGTTGGCCGGCGGCGGACTGCTGGGGTTTGTGCTGGCCGGTCGCCGATTAGCCCAAGGCGTGGATCCGCTGCGCCTAGCCGCTTATGGCGCACTGGTGGGCCTGCCAGCGTTTTCCGCTGTGATCTTTTCAGCCCCGCTTGACTCAGGCTGGCTGTTTCGCGCGGGTGCGCTCGGCATTGGTTTTGGCGGCGGCTTGTTTGCTGTGGGGACCTTGTTTGCAGCCATGCGCATGGAAGGCGGCGGATTTGTGGGCCTCGCCCTGGGCGCCTGGGGTGCGGTGCAGTCCACCGCGGCCGGCCTGGCTATGTTTTTTGGCGGTGCGCTTCGCGACCTGGTTACCGGCCTGTCCACCCAAGGGGTGCTGGGTGAGGCCATGGCTATGCCGTCCGTAGGTTACAGCGTGGTCTACCACGTAGAGATGTTGCTTTTGTTCATGACCCTGATTGCCATTGGCCCCCTGGTTCAACGCAATAGCCGCATGCGCCAGCCTGTTTCACAGCCGCTCGGATTAACCGAGCTATCCACCTAAGTTCACCAGCCCTCATCACCACAGGAGAAGCCCTTATGCAAACCGTTGGCTACATCACTTCCTATATCGACCTGGCGCAGCTCTTGCTGTACGTTTTTTGGGTCTTTTTTGCCGGCCTGATTTACTACCTTGTGCAGGAAAACCACCGCGAGGGTTACCCGATGGAATCCGGTAACACGGGGCGCGCAGTAGTCAAGGGCTGGCCCATTCCGGAGCCTAAAACCTTCAAACTCGAAGGCGGTAGATCCGTGACCGTACCCGACCTCAAACGCAAAGAGCCGCCGCTGCATGGCGTCTCTGCAGGGTTTGGTATGGGCTCACCAATTGAGCCCACCGGAGACCCGATGACTGCCGCTATTGGGCCGGGTGCTTACACGCTGCGTGAAGACGTGCCTGAAATGACCAGCCACGGCACTCCGGTGCTCCAGCCCCTGCGCCTCGCGGCCGACTACACCGTGGCGCAACAGGACGTAGATCCACGCGGCCTGCCGGTTGTCGGTGGCGACGGAAAGCCGGGCGGCACGGTAAAAGACATCTGGATTGATTCGTCGGAAATGATGTTCCGCTACCTGGAGGTGGAAACCCTCACCAGCGCAGGCGCACGCCACGTGCTGTTGCCGATTCCATTTACTTTGATTCGCCGCAACCAGGTCGAAGTCCACGCCATTTATGGGCGCCACTTTGCTGACGTGCCGCAGTTGCGCAATCCAGACCAAGTGACCAAGTTGGAAGAAGAAAAAATCTCCGCGTATTACGGCGGTGGAACCTTGTACGCTGACCCGAAGCGCAACCAGCCATTGATCTGATTCCAGTTCCGTTCGCGCCCACCTCAAGAGAACCAACATGAGCATTGACAACCACGGACACGAATACGAGTTTGAACCCCAGTTTGGCCTGCCCGAACGCTTGCCCCAAACCGAGCGCATTCTTTGGCAGGGTTCACCGGATGTGGGCGCGCTGGCACAAAGCGCCTTTCACCTGCGCAAATTCGTGCTCTATTTCGCATTGCTGATGGTGGCGCGCGCGTACCCTGAAGTAACTGCGGGAGCCAGCGCCATGGAGATCTTGCTGTCCCTGAAATGGCTGCTGCCTTTGGCCGCTATCGGCCTGCTTACCGTGTGGACCCTGGCTTGGCTGACCGCGCGCACCACCGTCTACACCCTTACCAACAAGCGCGTGGTGATGCGCTTAGGCGTGGTGCTTACAGTGAGTTTTAACCTGCCCCTGTCCAAGATTGCGTCTGCAGATTTGCGCTCCCTCGAATCCGGCCATGGTGATATCACCCTGGGTCTCAAGGGCGAAGACCGTATCGCCTGGGTGCACCTGTGGCCCAGTGTGCGCCCCTGGCGCATCACCAAGCCCGAACCGACGCTGCGTGCCATTCCCGGCGCAGCAGCCGTCGCCAATGCTTTAAGCAAGGCCTGGGCTTTGGAGACCGGTTTGAGCGCCACGCCGGCCCAGACGCCCCGCACCAGCCAAGCCGCGACTGTTTTACAAGCGAGCGCCACATGAACACCACCCTGCCCCTGCAAGCCCCCAAGCGCGCGCCTGACACTGTCCCCGCCTGGGT
>CAMDKE010000308.1 GCA_945901215.1 Comamonas sp. lk | reverse complement strand
GGTCCACGAGGTTGCCGAGCCCAGCGCCCAATACCTGCTGCGCGCCGATGAACGCAGTCCAAACCCATCCCCCTTCGACGCAGTGCGCGCCAAAGACGACTCGCAGGCTTCCCAACTTGCAGCGGCCAGTGGTGCCCTCACTAAAAACGCGCGGTCAAATGTGGCTGTTCAAGCTCCCTCTTTCGCCCCAGCGGGGGCGAGAGAGGGCGGGGGGAGTGAGGGGGGAAACACCAACCACATCAGAATCGTCAACGCCAAAGAACACAACCTCAAATCCTTAAGCGTCAACATCCCACGCGGCAAATTCAGCGTAGTGACGGGGGTGAGCGGCTCCGGCAAATCCACGCTCGCCTTTGACATCCTGTTCAACGAAGGCCAGCGCCGCTACCTAGAAAGCCTCAACGCCTACGCCCGCGCCATCGTGCAGCCGGCAGGCCGACCCGAGGTGGACGCGGTGTATGGCATTCCGCCCACCGTGGCGATTGAGCAGCGCTTGAGCCGGGGCGGGCGCAAGTCCACCGTGGGCACGACCACCGAGGTCTGGCACTTTTTGCGCCTGCTCTACGTCAAGCTGGGCACCCAGCATTGCATCCACGACGGCGCCGCTGTGGCGCCCCAAAGCGCGGACAGCATCGCCGCCCAGCTGCTCAAAACCTACCGCGGCCAGCACATCGGCCTGCTGGCGCCACTGGTGGTGGGGCGCAAGGGCGTGTACACCGAGCTGGCCGACTGGGCGCGCCCGCGCGGCTTTACCCATTTGCGCATCGACGGCCAGTTTGTGCCGACCAATGGCTTTCCGCGCATTGATCGCTTCAAGGAGCACAACATCGAGCTGCCCGTGGCCAGCCTGGACGTGCACCCGGCGCAAGAAGCGCAATTGCGCGCGGCGCTGGCCACGGCGTTGACGCACGGCAAGGGCGTGGTGCATGTCATGAGCCAAATCGACGGCTTGCGTGCCGCCATGGAGCAGGGCGCCAGCACCGTGGGCTTGGGCCACTGCGAAGTGTTTTCCACCAAACGCGCCTGCCCGGTGTGCGCCACGTCCTACACCGAGCTGGACCCGCGCCTGTTTAGCTACAACAGCAAACACGGCTGGTGCCCCGGCTGCGTGGGCACCGGCTTGGCGCTGACCAAAGACCAGCGCAAGGTGTTTGACGACTCGGTCAAAGACGACAACAACCAGGGCCGCGAGCAAACCTTTGCTGAGGCCGATATCGAAGACCTGCTGGATGTCGCCTGCCCGCAGTGCCACGGCACGCGCCTGAACGCCACCGCGCGCGCGGTGCGCTTTTGCGGCGTGGGCATTGCCGACATCGCCGCCCTGGGCGTGAGCGACGTGCGCGCCTGGGTGCAAAGCCTGCAATTGGCCGGGGGCTTAAGCCAGCGCGAGGCCGACATCGCCCGCGACCTGGTGCCCGAGATCAAAAGCCGGCTGGAGTTTTTGGAGGAAGTGGGCTTGGGCTACCTGACGCTAGACCGGGGTGCGCCGTCCTTGAGCGGCGGCGAGGCGCAGCGCATTCGCCTGGCGGCGCAGCTGGGCAGCAACCTGCAAGGCGTGTGCTACGTGCTGGACGAACCCACCATCGGCCTGCATGCGCGCGACAACAAAATTCTGCTCGGCGCCCTGCAATCCCTGAGCGACAAGGGCAACACCCTGGTGGTGGTGGAGCACGACGAGGACACCATTCGCGCCGCCGACCACATCATCGACATTGGCCCCAGCGCCGGTAAACGCGGTGGCCGCCTGGTGGCGCAAGGCTCGGTGGCCGATGTGCAGGCCGCGCCCGAATCACAAACCGGGCGCTATTTGCTGCACGCCATGCGCCATCCTTTGGGTGCGCGGCGCGATGTGGTGTCTTATGGTGCCTCTTTGGTGCGGGATGAATCGGCGTCAGTTGCGCGTGCTACGACGCAAGCCGGTACGGCACCGGCAGGCGGCAAGAAGCCTTCTGCCAAAGCCGCCAAGGCGGCAATGCTCGCCGCGCAAGCCAGCGCCAGTGTGGCCGCGAACGCGGAGTTCGTCGCCCGAGAAAAAGCAAGCGACGTTTACGCAATCGCAGTGGCGGCAGCCGAAGCCGCAGCCGTAGGCGTACCCACGCACACCGGCGCAGCAGCGCCGGGGCCTGGGGCGGGTGACGATTTGTGCTCGCACCATGAGGAACCCGCCCCAGGCCCCGGCGGTGCGGGCACAGCACAGAATGAAGCGCCAAGAACCCCGTACATAAAAATCGACTGGCTCACCGTCACCGGCGCCAACCTGCACAACCTGCAAGACGTCACCGCCCATATCCCCCTGCAACGCTTGGTCGCCATTACCGGCGTGTCGGGCTCAGGCAAATCGACGCTGGCCCGCGACGTGTTGCTGGCCAATGTGCAAACGGGCGTGCAAAAGCGCAGCACCAAGGCCGGTCGCGACGCGCTCGATGCTGGCGAAAAAATCCGCTGGACGGGCTGCAGCAGCGTCAGCGGCTTTGAGACCATAGACCGCGTGCTCGAAGTGGACCAAACCCCGATTGGCAAAACCCCGCGTTCCTGCCCTGCTACCTACATCGGCTTTTGGGACACCATCCGCAAACTCTTTGCCGACACGCTAGAGGCCAAGGCGCGCGGCTACGCGGCCAACCGCTTTAGCTTCAACACCGGCGAAGGCCGCTGCCCCGGCTGCGAAGGCCAGGGCATACGCACCATTGGCATGAGCTTTTTGCCCGACGTGAAAGTGCTGTGTGAAACCTGCCGGGGCGCGCGCTTCAACCCCGAAACCCAGGCTGTGACCTGGCGTGGCAAAAACATTGGCGATGTGCTGCAAATGGAGGTGGACGAAGCGGTCGAATTTTTCGCCGCCATGCCGGTCATCGCCCACCCGCTGCAATTGCTCAAAGACGTGGGCCTGGGCTACCTCACCCTGGGCCAGCCCTCGCCCACGCTCAGCGGCGGCGAGGCGCAGCGCATCAAGCTGGTCACCGAGCTGAGCAAAGTTCGCGACGACATTGGAAAACGCGGCAACAAGGCGCCCCACACCCTGTATGTGCTGGACGAACCCACCGTGGGCCTGCACATGGCGGATGTGGAAAAGCTCATCCACGTGCTGCACCGCCTGGTGCGCGGCGGCCACAGCGTGGTCGTCATTGAGCACGACCTAGACGTGATTGCCGAGGCCGACTGGGTGCTCGACCTCGGGCCTGAGGGCGGCAACGGCGGCGGCCGCGTGGTGGCCGCCGCCACGCCCGAAGTCGTAGTGCGCCTGGGCACGCACACGGGTGTGGCCTTGGCGGGGGTGTTGGGGCCGTAGTGGGGCTGTTTGCTGGTGCACTAAGCGCACCCTGGTGCTTGCGGTCTAGAAGTAGGCAATCAACCCAATGCCCACATGGTCGGCATTGAACTCCGTACCGTTGTTTGTGAACGACTCGCGCACCATTCGCAGGTTGATGCC
>CAMDKE010000307.1 GCA_945901215.1 Comamonas sp. lk | reverse complement strand
GTCTCGATGTGAAAGGGCACTCCCAGCTGCTTCAGATAGGCCGGCAGGACGTGGTCCGGGAAACCAGGCTGCTTTTGGTCCAGATTGACGGCGATCAGCTCAAAGTTCACCGGCGCGCGCTGCTGCATTTTGAGCAGGATGTCGAGCATGGCGTAGCTGTCTTTGCCACCCGAGACGCAGACCATGACGCGGTCGCCCTCTTCGATCATGTTGAAGTCCATGATGGCTTGGCCGACCTGGCGGCACAGGCGTTTTTCGAGCTTGTGGTTTTCGCGCTCGGCGCGCTGTGCCGCTTCGCGCGCACCGGACTGGGTGTTCTGGGTAGGGCCCGGTGTGGCGGGCGCCAAGGCCTCGATGGCGTCGGTCCAAGTTGCAGTCATGGTGGGGCTCTCAGGGGTTCCATTGGCCGGTTTCGACCCGGATGGCGACTTCGCAGTCGTCAAAAATTTCCAGCTTCGCGATCTTGACGCGCACGCCAATGACGCCGGGCAACTGCATCAGCCGGTCGGCCAGCTTGCCGATCAGGCTCTCTAGCAGATTGACGTGCTCGGCCGTGCATTCGTTGATGATGATCTGGCGCACCTTGCGGTAGTCCAGCACGTGGTTGATGTCGTCGTTGCGCGGCATCAGCGGCTGGGCGCCCAGGCTCAGTTCGGCGTCGACCTGGATCGGCTGGGGCGCCAGCTTCTCGGACTCGAGGATGCCCAAGCTGGCCTCAAAGCGCAGGCCGGTGAGCGTGAGGGTTTGTTTACCCGTGGTGGCAGTCATATGGGTGAACCCTTTATGCGAAACACTTCGACCCCTACCCCTTCGCAATCCGGGTAAACGTCGGGCTTGCAGGTGGACAGGCGCACCGCCTGTACCTGCGGGTGGGCCAACAGGGCGGCCGCCAACTCGTCACACAGGGTTTCCTGCAATTCGACATGGCCGCGCTGCACCCGCTTGGCAATCAGGTGGCGCACAAAGTCGTAATCCACCACCTCAGCCAGTCGGTCCGACTGTGGAGTGGACGCGCTGTAGGGCACAAACAACTCCACATTGAACACCAGCCGCTGGGCCACACCTTTCTCAAACTCATGGGCGCCGATGTGAACCGGCAGCACGTGGTTGCGCAGGAATAGTCGGCGGCAGCTCAAAGCCAGCTGCGTCAGCGGGTCATAGGCCAGGCGCTCAGGCGTCATGTGAAGGCTCCTGCCCAAGGGTGTCCACCACAAACATCACATCGCGCGGCAGCGGCACCAGGTGCTGGCCGTTGTCCACCGTCAATGTGACGCCGGTGATGCAGGGGTTGTCGGCCAAAAACAGGCAACTCGCCGCCACTTGCGCCGGGTCGGTGGCCTGGCGCAGCAGGTTGACGCGGCAGGCCTGGTCAAAATTGGCCTGTGACTGCGGCCCACTCAAAAACATCAGGCCTGGCGCGACGCCACACACCCGCAGCGCGGGAGCCAGCGCCTGAGCCTGCAGGGCCACCGAGCGCTCCAGAGCCAGCTTACTCACGGTATACGAGAAATAATCCGGGTTGAGGTTGAACACCTTCTGGTCCAGCACATGGATCACGCTGCGCAGGCCGGCCGGCTCGCCCGGCGGCGGCGTCTTGACCAGGCTTTGCGCCATCAGGCCGGCCAGCGCCAGCGGTGCCAGCAGATTCACCTCCAGCTGGCTGCGTGCGCCGGCCTCATCCATGGCAGCTGCGCTGTCGGGCTCAAAACTGGAGGCGTTATTGACCAGGGCGTGCAGGGGCCCGGTTTCGGCCAGGATCGTGTCCATCATGCGGCGCCGTGCAGCGGCGTCAGCCAAATCAGCCTGGATCGGGCGCGCCTGCACACCCAGTTGGCGCAACTCGGCGCAAAGGGTCTGGGCCTGTTGGGCCGAGCGCTGGTAATGGCACCAGACCTGCCAGCCCGCCTGGGCAAACTGCCGGCACAGCAGCGCGCCCAAGCGCTGCGAGCCGCCGGTTACCAGCACATGCTTCAGCATGGGCCGCCTGTCGCGAAAAAGCTGACTGTTAACATCAATTGGACTATGAATGACTTGCCCGACGAAGAGGTTTCGCCCGGTCTGCGCCGAATTATCGGGGATGCGCTGGCGACTGCCGCCGGCTGGATCGGCTTTGACACCTTCATGGCGCTGGCTCTCTACGCGCCGGGCCTGGGCTACTACGCCCAAGACAGCCTGAAGTTTGGCGCCCTGCCATACCGGCTGCAGGATGGGCGGGCGGTGGCCGGCAGCGATTTTGTCACCGCACCCGAGATATCTCCGCTGTTTGGACAGGCGCTGGCCGCCCAGATCCGGCAGGCCCTTCATCAGACGCAAACCAACACGATCTGGGAGTTTGGTGCGGGCTCCGGTGCGCTGGCGCTGCAGCTGCTGCGCAGTTGGGCCGAGCAGGGCCAGCCCGGGCCGCGATACCGCATCGTCGAGCTGTCGGCCACGCTGCGAGCCCGGCAGCAGGCCACCCTGGCCGCATTTGCCGACCAGGTACAGTGGGCGGACGCCCTGCCCGAGCAGCTCCAAGGCGTGGCTTTGGGCAACGAGGTGCTCGACGCGATGCCGGTCAAGCTGCTGGCCCGCGTAGGCGGCGCCTGGTTTGAGCGCGGCGTCGCGGCCGCCCCGGCTGGCGCCGGCTGGGTCTGGCAAGACCGCCCCACCAAGCTGCGGCCCCCCATTGAGATTGCGGAGGAACACGACTACCTGACAGAAATCCACCCGCAAGCCGAGGCCTTCATCCGCACACTGGCCGATCGACTGGTGGCCGGTGCGGCGTTTTTCATTGACTACGGCTTTCCCGAGCAGGAGTACTACCACCCTCAGCGCCACATGGGCACGGTGATGTGCCACCGCGCGCACCAGGCCGACCCTGACCCGCTGGTGCTGGTCGGGCACAAAGACATCACCGCGCATGTGAACTTCACTGGCTTAGCGCTGGCCGCACAGGACGCGGGGCTGGAGGTGCTGGGTTACACCAACCAAGCGCACTTTTTGATGAATTGCGGTCTGGTCGATTTGATGCAGGCAGCCGCCTTGCCAGCGCGCGTGGCAGCACACAAGCTCATCTTGGAGCATGAAATGGGCGAGCTGTTCAAAGTCATTGCCCTGGGCAAAGGCCCTTTATGGCAGCCTTTGGGCTTTTCCCAGGGCGATAAGACGCACCGGCTTTAGGCCCAAACGCCCGGTACCTACGGCGGTAACCGGTTGGTAAACCAGCAGGCTGCGCCCGGCGTTAGCATGGGCGCCCTTGGCGCGCTGCCGCGTGTCCGTTTACGGTCCAATGTTTAGATAGTTACCTATGTCTGCTGCTGCACCCTCCATCGTTTTCCCCCCGTCCATGGCGCCCGTAGCCTGTGTGGACATTGGCGGCACCAAGGTGGCTGTTAGCGTGGCCGACGGCCAAGGTGTGCGCGCCAAGGTGACTGAGCCCACCGCCACCGTGGGCGACCGGGGT
>CAMDKE010000306.1 GCA_945901215.1 Comamonas sp. lk | reverse complement strand
ATTGCCTGCCCCGGCGGCGACTACTGCGCCCTGGCCAACGCCCGCTCGCTGCCCCTGGCCGCCGCCATTACCGAGCGCTACCAAGACCTCGACGAACTGTTTGACCTGGGCGAAATTGACCTGCACATCAGCGGCTGCATCAATTCTTGTGGCCACCACCACAGCGGCCACATCGGCATTCTGGGCGTAGACAAGGACGGCCAGGAGTGGTACCAGGTGACCCTTGGTGGCTCCGACGGCTCGGATTTGAGCGGCCCGGCCCGTGCGGGCAAGGTCGTCGGCCCCTCGTTTGCCGCAGCCGAAGTGGTGGACGTGATCGAGGCCGTGCTTGACGTCTACAAAGACCAGCGCGACGCGGGCGAAAACTTCATCGACACGCTGCAGCGGCTGGGGCCAGATGCCTTCAAAGCCGCCGCCAATGGCGCGCGCTTTGCTACGGCCCGTATCGCGGCCTAAGCGCCTACCCCACATATTCGGACACGCACCCCATGGCTCTGACCCTGATTACCTCTTCTGACCTGCCCGCGGCAGACGCACAAGCCAGCACGCTGGCCCTGGCCAACGACACCGACGCGCAAGCCGTGGCGCTCGATGGCCTGTCGCAAATTGTGCTGAACTTTCCCAAGTTCAGCGACGGCCGCGCCTTTAGCCAGGCCTACGTGCTGCGGCGCCGGGGCTTTGCCGGCGACATCCAGGCCCAAGGCGATGTGCTGATTGACCAGTTGCTGCAAATGCAGCGCAGCGGCTTCAGCAGCGCCGTGCTGCGCGCCGACCAAGACGCCGCCCACGGACAAAAGCTGCTGGGCCACTACAGCAGCTTCTACCAGGGCGACGCCATAGGCGCGCCACGGTTCCTGCAAGCAGCCTAAACACACACCAAACCACGTTTTTCGGGGCAGTTTTTTGCCCTGCTTGGCGCTAGCTTTGTCCAAACTTTCCCCAACAAACCATCCATCGCGCCCATGCTGACTCCAATCCGCACCACCAGCCCCTTCAGCGCTTTGGCCCGCAACGCCGACGCAAGCGCCGACTTTGCGCAAAAACTGGCGCGCACCCGCACGCTGTTGCAACAAGCCGCCGCCGAGTTCAGCCCGGCCACACAGGCGTCCAGTTTGGGCGCCGAAGACGTGGTGATTACCCACCTCATCAACGCCTTGCAGCTCGACATTCCCGTTTTTGTGCTGGAAACGGGCGCCTTGCACAGCGAAACACTGGCGCTGCTGGAGCGCACCCAAGCCCATTCGCGTGCGCCGGTGCGGGTGTTTCGCCCCGAGCATGAGGCAGTGATTGCCTTTGTGCGCAACGAGGGGCAAGACGCCATTTTCAAAAGCATGGCGCAGCGCAAAGCCTGCTGCGACATCCGCAAGATGGAGCCGCTATCGCGAGCGCTGCAGGGCCAGCGTGCCTGGATTACCGGCCTGCGCCGCGAACAATCAAACGCCCGCGCCGAAGTGCCGGTGCTGGACACGAGCAATTCCGCACTCGCCAAGCTCAACCCCCTGGCCGATTGGACCTGGGGCGACGTGTGGCACTACATCGCCGACAACAAGGTGGACTACAACCCGTTGCACGACCAGTTTTTCCCCAGCGTGGGCTGCGCGCCCTGCACCCGGGCCGTGTCCCTGGGCGAAGACTTTCGCGCCGGGCGCTGGTGGTGGGAACAAGAGACCGCCAAAGAGTGCGGCCTGCACGTCAAAGCCTGAACCGCGCACCCTTTTTTCAAAAAGTGAACCCCACCATGAACGCCCCAATCGCTCCCGAACTGCTGGCCCGCGTCAGCAACCAGCACCTCGACGCCCTGGAAGAAGAAACCATCTTCATCCTGCGCGAGGTTGCCGCCATTTTTGAGCGCCCCACCCTGCTGTTCTCAGGCGGCAAAGACTCGCTGGTGATGCTGCGCTGCGCAGAAAAAGCCTTTGGCGCCGGGCGCCTTCCTTTTCCTTTGTTGATGATCGACACCGGCCACAACTTCTCGGAAGTGACCGATTTCCGCGACCTGCGCGCCAAAGAGCTGGGCGCCGAGCTGATCGTGCGCAGCGTGGAAGATTCCATGGCGCGCGGCACCGTGCGCCTGGCGCACCCGGGTGAGAGCCGCAATGTGCACCAATCAGTGACGCTGTTAGAGGCCATTGACGAGTTCCGCTTTGACGCCCTGATTGGCGGCGCCCGGCGCGACGAAGAAAAAGCCCGCGCCAAAGAGCGCATCTTCAGCCACCGCGACAGTTTCGGCCAATGGCAGCCCAAGGCCCAGCGCCCCGAGCTGTGGACGCTGTTCAACACCCGCTTGCAGCCTGGTGAACACTTTCGGGTGTTCCCCATTTCGAACTGGACCGAACTCGATGTGTGGCAATACATCGAACGCGAGCAAATCGCCCTGCCTTCGCTGTATTACACCCACCAGCGCGCGGTGGTGGAACGCAAAGGCCTGCTCGTGCCCGTAACGCCGTTAACCCCGGCGCTGGCCGACGAACAGGTGCAACTGCGCGACGTGCGCTTTCGCACCGTGGGCGACATCACCTGCACCTGCCCGGTGGCCAGTCTGGCCGCCAGCGCTGCAGAGATCGTGATCGAGACGCTCAACGCCGATGTGAGCGAACGCGGCGCCACCCGCATGGACGACAAAACGTCCGAAGCCTCCATGGAAAAACGCAAGAAAGACGGGTACTTCTAATGACCAGCATTGCCCCAACCCAAGCCGCCACCAGCCCGGTGGCACTCGACCGCCACGCAGCCCTGAAATTCATCACCTGCGGCTCGGTCGATGATGGCAAGAGCACGCTCATTGGCCGCTTGCTGGTGGACAGCCGCTCGGTGCTGCAAGACCAACTAGAAAACGTGTCCAAAAGCGGCGCGGCCGATCTGGCGCTGTTTACCGACGGCCTGTCCGCCGAACGCGAACAAGGCATCACCATTGACGTGGCCTACCGCTACTTTGCCACCCCGGCGCGCAAGTTCATCATTGGCGACACGCCCGGCCACGAGCAATACACGCGCAATATGGTCACTGCCGCCAGCAGCGCCGACGCGGCCGTGGTGCTGCTGGACGCCACCAAACTTAAATGGAAGGACGTGGGCGAAGTCAAACTCCTGCCCCAAACCCGGCGCCATGCGCTCTTGCTCAAACTCTTGCGCGTGCCCAGCATCGTGTTTGCAGTCAACAAGCTTGACGCCCTGGAAGACCCAGCCCAGCCCGGCAACGCCACCGAGGCGTTTACCTGCATCCGCGAAGCCCTGGAAAACTTTGCTGCCGAAGCAGGCATCCGCGTCGCGGCCACCATTCCCATCTCGGCCTTGCAAGGCCACAACGTGGTGACCGCAACGCCCGGCTGGTGCGGCTACCAAGGCGCCAGCCTGCTGCGTCTGCTCGAACAATTGCCCGTCACCCCGGCCGAACTGGCCCTGCCGCTGGCTTTTCCGGTGCAGTGGGTTGAGAAATTTTCTGGCTC
>CAMDKE010000305.1 GCA_945901215.1 Comamonas sp. lk | reverse complement strand
GTCGTTCGTAGTCTTCATTGGGAAATTTGGCGTCAATCGGTAGCCACAGCGGAGATCCGTCGTCTGACTTACCCGGCAGCTTGATGGCAAAGTCGACCACGTTTTTGCTGCTCGGGCGGGTGGCCACCTGGGCGGCGTATTGCTCGCTGACAAACACCTGCTCCAACAGAGATGCCAGTTGCGCCTCACCAAAAATACCGCGTGTCTTGACGTTGGTGAGCAAATGCTTGAGATCGCCCACGCCCTGGGCCAGGGTTTGCATTTCGCCCAGGCCTTTGTGCACTTGCTCCAACTGGTCGGCCACCTGCTTGAAGCCCGCACCTAGGCGCGCTTGCAAGGTAGTTTGCAGCTTTTCGTCCACCGTGGCGCGCATCTCATCGAGTTTGGCGGCGTTGGTGGTTTGCAGCTGAGCGAGTTGGACTTCCAGGGTCTGGCGCACCTCGGCGAGTGTGCGGGCACTGGTTTCGCTGAGCTCGGCAATGCGCCGGGCGTTGGACTCACTCAATCCCGTAAGCTGCGTGCTCAGGGTGTCAGAGAGCGACTTTTGCAAACCGGCCAGTTGCAGGCCAAAGGCGTCGATCTGGGTGTTTTGCGTGCGCGTGGCCTCTGCCGCTTGTTGCGTCAGAGTTTGCTGGAAGGTGGCCAGGTTTTGCGCTGACTCCCGGCGGCCATCGCGTGCCGATTCGGTCACCTCGCGGCGCAACTCGCGCTCCAACCGGTCGATGCGCTCGGCGCTGGCGTGCAGCAACTGCAGCAGTTCGGCGTGCCCCTGGGCTGCAGCCGCTGGGCCCGAGCCATCGCTGCGGCGCAGCAGCGCCCAAAGTGCCAGCACCGTGTTGAGCACCAGCAAACCCAAGCCCACTCCCATCATTGCTTCATTCAAAGCCATGCCCTCCAAAAGCGCATTGTGGTTCAGTAACCGTGGGCGACGAGCCGTCTGGCGAATTCAACCCTCCCACTCCCTGACCGGACGTCGCGCGCCCCCATGATCTGAATAATGGGCGCGCCTTAAGCGGGTGGCTTGGCAAAGTTCAGCGGCAGGCCGACATAGTTCTCGGCAATCGAGCGCAAACCAGCCTGCGAATGCATGAGGTAATCCAACTCCGCCTGCTTGAGCCGGGCGTCGATGGCGGTGTCCGTTGGAAACTGGTGCATCAGCGTGGTGAACCACCAGGAAAAGCGCTCAGCCTTCCAAATACGGCGCAGGCACTGGGCGGAATAGGCCGCTATCCCGGCGTGGGAGCGTTCCAGGTAAACATCTTGCAGCGCTTGCGACAAATACTTCACGTCACTAGCCGCCAGGTTCAACCCCTTGGCCCCGGTGGGTGGCACGATGTGCGCGGCGTCACCGGCCAAAAACAGGCGGCCAAAGCGCATGGGTTCGGTCACAAAGCTGCGCAGTGGCGCAATACTTTTCTCAATGGAGGCGCCGGTCACCAGATCGGCACGGGCCTGCTCGTCCAGACGCAGGCGCAACTCGGCCCAAAAGGCGTCGTCCGACCACTGGTCCAGCGAGTCCGTCATGGGCACTTGCAGGTAGTAACGGCTACGTGTGGCGCTGCGCTGTGAACACAGAGCGAAACCGCGCGCGCTGCTCACGTAAATCAGCTCGTGGTGCACCGGCGGCGTATCCGACAGAATGCCCAGCCAGCCAAAGGGGTAGACCTTCTCAAACTCGGTGATCGCCCCGCGCGGCACGCTGGCGCGGCACACGCCATGAAAGCCGTCGCAGCCCGCAATGAAGTCGCAGGCAACCTCAAAAGACTCCCCGCCTTTTTGGAACCAGACGCGCGGGTGCTCGGTATCAAAGTCCAGCACCTGCACGTCTTGGGCCTCGTAAGAGGTGGGCAGACCGGCCTGGGTGCGCGCGTCCATCAGGTCGCGGGTGACTTCGGTCTGACCGTAGACCATCACGTTCTGCCCGCCGGTGAGCGAGGCCAGGTCCACCCGGTGGCGCTGACCGGCAAACAGCATGTCAAAACCACTGTGCACCAGTCCATCGCGGTGCATGCGCGCGCCCACACCGGCCTCGTCGAGTAAGTCCATGGTGACTTGCTCCAGCACGCCAGCGCGGATGCGGCCCAGCACGTACTCGGGGCTTTGGCGCTCCACAATCACCGCGTCAATACCCGCCTTGTGCAGCAACTGGCCCAGCAGCAAACCGGCGGGTCCGGCACCAACGATGGCAACTTGGGTGCGAATGGTTTGGGTCATGGGGATTTAGGCCTTGAAGGTGTGCACCAGCACCAGGGATATCGATGGGAATGCCAGCAGCAGCGCAATACGCATGAAGTCTGAGATCAAAAAGGGCACGACGCCCTTGAAGGTTTCCAGCAGCGGCACATCCTTGGCCAGGCGGTTGATGATGAACACGTTCATGCCCACCGGCGGGTGCACCAGACCAATTTCGACCACCATGAGCGCCAAAATGCCAAACCACACGCTCTTGTCGGTGCTGCTCAGGCCATTAAAGTCCAGGCCCATGACCACCGGGTAAAAAATCGGAATGGTCAGCAAAATCATGGCCAAGCTGTCCATCACGCAGCCCAGAAAGATGTAAATCACAAGAATAGCCACCATAACTACCATGGGGCTCAAGGCGCTGGCCTGTACCCAGGCAGCCAACTCCACCGGCATTTGCGACAAGGCCAGCGCGGTGTTAAGCATGTCGGCCCCCAGCAGCACCAGGTAAATCATGGCCGTGGCCTGTGCGGTGCCCAAAATGCTGTCCACCACGCCCCGCCCCCGCATGCCACCGCTGACCACCGCCAGCACGCCACAGGCCGCCGCACCAACGGCCGCCGCCTCGGTCGGGTTAGCCCAGCCGCCGTAAATCCCCACAATCACCACCAGAAATACCAGCAGAACCGGCGCCACATGCAGCGTGGCGCTCGCACGCTCGCTCCAGGGTGCGCGCGGTCCAGCAGGTCCCGAGGCGGGCCGCAAGGTCACCATGATTTTGACCACCAGCATGTAGCCCACCATGGCAATCAGCCCCGGTAGCACGGCGGCCATGAACAGCTTGCCAATCGACTCCTGGGTCAAGATGGCGTAAATCACCAGCGGCACCGAGGGCGGAATCATGATGCCCAGCGTGCCCCCGGCCGCTAAGGCGCCGGTAGACAGCGCGCCAGAATACCCAAAGCGGCGCAACTGCGGCAAAGCCACCTGCCCCATGGTGGCCGCCGTAGCCAAAGACGAGCCACAAATCGCGCCAAACCCAGCGCAAGCGCCAATAGCCGCCATGGCAATACCGCCTTTGAAGTGGCCCATAAAGGCCTCGACAAAGCGAAACAGCGCCGCGCTCAGGCCGCCGTGGGTGGCAAATTGGCCCATCAGCAAAAACAGCGGAATCACCACCATGTCGTAGTTCGACAGGCGGGCATAGGCCAGGTTTTTCAAAAAGTTGAGCAGCGGCAGCGCCTGGCCGTCGGTCAAATAAAAGTAGCCGGTCGCTCCTGCTGTAAACATGGCAAT
>CAMDKE010000304.1 GCA_945901215.1 Comamonas sp. lk | reverse complement strand
CCTTAAACCCGTTTGCGATGAGCGGATAATTCGCCAATACCACCCCAGCATTAGCGATACCACCGACCCGCCCAGTGCTACAGGCCGCTCGCACTTGAGCCTGCGTAGGAAGTGTGGGGTAGACCGCGGGATAATTAGCCCTCAGCCAGCTGGCCGCAGTATTGCCGGCCCCGCGCAAACCGATGGTCCCGGGTTGCCGTCCTCGGTACTGTGGAGGATACCTTGTATTAGTCACGTCCCACAAAAAATTGCCGTATTCATCAATACCCAAGCCGAGGTAGCCGCCAACCAGGCCATCAGCAATGCCATTCGAATTAGAGCAGGCATACGCGAGTGAGCCGCCCGTTGCGCCAAGCGGGTATTGCGCGGGGGCCACAGGAACAGGCACAGACCCGTCCATGAGAAAAAAGCTCAGCCCGTCAGCCCCACTCCCGCCATAGGTGAGGCTGGTAAAGGTCACCGCAAGACCCGCGTTGGAGGGAAACGTAAAATCGGACAAAACAGCGCCAACCTGATAGCCGACTGCGTGGGTGAGGCGCAGCGCACCGTCTCCGACAGGGTCAGGCAAGGTGCCCGTTTTTCCGCCACTACCTGAGACGCATCTTGGAATACTGCCGGTTCCATTGCCGGCAGTCAGGCAGGCTGCGCCGGTAGGCCGCCAGGTCTGGCTTGCACTCCCGCCGGTAAAGTTGTCTACGACAGGGATTTGCGCGCTGGCCAGAGGCGTGACACAAACAAAGACCGCAAGAGCAAGCCAAACACCAGGCCAAACACCACGCGCCGTGCCGTGTTTTTTCAGTTTCATCACAATCCTCCGGCGTCAATGACACCGCCTTTAATGGAATACACGCTTTGCACGACACTTATCGCGTTGGTGTTGCCGCCGTAGGCCCAGGCTGACACTTGATAGAGTTGGGAAAGGCCGCTCGGATCCGAGCCAAGAGGGAAGATATGGAAGCGCGGTCTGTCGTAGTAGGTGTTGACACCGCCATTCGCCGATTTTGCCAATTGTCCGGGCGTGTACTGGACGCCAATCTTCTCATCCTTATCTGGCCATGGAGGACTGGCGACTTGGGCGCTGGTGAGGGCGGTGTTGCAAATCTGGGTCGTCGGCGGTACGGCAGACGCGTCGAGCAGGACGGTGCAAGCCGCACCACTCCCGCCGTTGCCCTGCGCCAACCACCACTCGCCGTATTGCAGTGCGCTTTGCGCAGAATGTGCTGCGCGCTGCTTCTCGCGCGTGCTGCCGGCGATATTCTCTTGCAGGGCAAAGCTGCGAAACATGCTGGCCGACAGCAGCGACAGCACCAGCAAAATAAGCAGCGCCGTGACCAGCACAAATCCCCGCCCCTTGCGCGCGGGGCCTGCACAGCGGCGCGCGCCGGCCCGCTTCATGTTCTGCTTTGCACGTTGATGACCCGGCTAAACTCAATGGGCAGCTGTCCAGGCTGGCCGGCCAGGGGATTCAAGAAGGTCAAGGTCACGCGTACAGAGCGCACGCTCTGCCAGAGCGCGGTCGTCATTTGCTCGGGATTAAGATACTGGCTGACAGAGCCTGTGGCATCCGGATCTACGCCATATTGGGCGCTCAGTGCACTAATCCCCGCCACCAAGGATTGCGCCGCGTCGGCGTTTACCTTGCAGGTCAGCTCGTTTGACACAATCGCAAACGTATTGACATAGGTGAGATCGGCTCCGCTCTTATTGAAACCGCCATTGCAATCCATGGGGAACTCCGCAGGACGCAAAGGAGGCAATTCAGCCTTAGCCGCGACAAAGCGAATGCTAATCTGCTGCGTCGCTCCGGCTGTGCCAAACACCGATTGCCCCTCGCCCAAAAACGTGGCATCCACCGGCAAAGCCGTCGCCAGGGTGGCGGTTTGAGGGTTGGGAAAGTAACCAGCCTGCTGGATTATGGTTGCCAACAGGCTCATGGCCATGCGCTGGTCATCTTGCAACTGGGACAGGGCGCTTTGCGCCACGGAGTTCTGCTTGGTCGACAGAAACAATGCAAACAAACCGGTCATCAGGAATAGCGCAATGCTCAGGCTGATCATGATCTCTATCATGGTCAGGCCCTCTTGCCTGCGCCATGCGTGCTTTGCATGCAGTCTTGAAGTCACGGCTGCACCAATAGCACCAGACTCTGCGTGGCTTCCTGCTTGGCCGCATCGAGAATGGCGGGATTAACACCGACATGCCTTTCACTCCAGCTCACGGTGAGCGTGCATTCGACTTGGGTCGGTGACACAACAACAGGGCAAGCAAGGGCTCCGGTGCCCCCGGGCAACTGCCGGGTCAAGGCCGTGCCCCATAGCTTCAAGTCATAGGCCGCCATTTGCACCGGCGTGCAATTGCTGCTTACGCAGTCAGTGTTCTGGGCCTGGAGTGTTGCGTCGCTGAGCACACTGGCGCCGACGTTCACACTCACATTGGCCGGGGCCAATCGGGCCGCCCAGTAAGCCTTGTTGGCGTGCATGGCGGACGCCATGCCTGCCGCGTGTATGGCGGCGAGGGCGCGCGATCCGGCCGTTTTGGTATTGCCAATCGCCAGCGCCTGCATCTTGGCCACGCCGAGCAAGCCAACCGCCGTGATGGCCAGCGTGATCATGACCTCGATCAGGCTGAAACCCGCGCGCCGCGGGTCGGCACCCACTGGCCTCACAAACACGCCCCGGTACCCGATTTTTGGACCGTCATGCGGCCCATCTTGCCAACCGCGAGGCAGCGCGTCCAGGTGGGGTCAATGGCGTTGAGCGGCTTGAACGTAATTGTGACTGGATCGGCGGGAAGGTCGCTGATGAAGGCTTCGCGATTAAAGGTGATTATTGCGACGCCTGAATCGGCAACAGCGCTATCGGTGCTGGAAAAGGCGGCTTGTTGCCGCAAAATAGCCTCCCCATCGTCTACCGTGCCGTTGTGGTTACTGTCGACAAACACGATCCAGCCCGTATCCCAACGGGTACTGTTGCTGCAGGTGCTGCCCGAGACCCAGGCGCAGGCGCTAACATACGAGCCGCGCTTGTTCGCCTCTGCGCGGGTAAATTGCAAGTCCCCGAGCAAGGCGTTGATCGCGCCGGAGATACGGCTGTTGTTCGAAAACGAGCGATACGATGGCACGCCTATGCTCAACAACACGCCGATAATGGTCATGACGACGAGCAACTCGATCAGCGTTACACCACGCACAGCCTGCGCGCAAAAGCCTTTTCTTTGGGGTGGGGCAAGATCAGGCTTCAGGTGGTCAAATGAAGGCATCAGTTATCGCAGAAATTAAGTCCATCCGGTTTATTCACGCACTTCTCGCCGGCGCCAAGAAACCCCAACCGCCGCTTATCGGGGCCCGGTTTTTTCGCCCCTTGTTCATAAGCAGTTGCAGCGTCTGCAATGTATGCCGACGCCAGCCGAAGCCAAGCAGCTCAACGCTTAGGGTGAGCCAAAGCGCTTGAAAATCCGACGCGTTAACGAAAATTAATCCGG
>CAMDKE010000303.1 GCA_945901215.1 Comamonas sp. lk | reverse complement strand
GGCCGTGAACCTGGCAGCGGTGACCACGGGCAAAGCAGGCTATAGCGTCACCAATACCGGGGCCGCTACGACGATGACGGGGTCTGCGCTGGCTGACACCCTGAGCGGGGGTGTTGGCAACGACACCCTGAACGGTGGTTTGGGACTGGATATGCTAACAGGAGGTAACGGCGCAGATTTACTCTACGGCGGCATTGATACCGTCAAAGATATTTTCAAGTTCAACGCGGTATCGGACTCCACCACGTTAGCCAGAGACAAGATTTATAACTTTCTGAGCGGAACCGACGAGATCGACTTCAGCGGGATTGACGCCAACAGTAAGGTAGGAGGCGATCAGGCATTCAAAAATACCAGCGTCGGTACTGCTGCGAAGAATTACTCAATTTGGGCAACTGTCAGCGGTTCCGACCTGATCATCAGCGCGGACACCAACGGTATCGCCAGCACCATAGAGTTTCAGCTCCAGCTCATGGGGGTTACGAAACTTGCTTTTGCAGATGTGGTTCTTTAGTCGTGGGACATCAAGCTCGCCACCCCCACTCCATTGTGGGCGCCAGCCAGCAACCCCTGGTCCAGGTCGTGGAGGTCTTGCTCGCACGGTTGGATGGACAACAATGACGACAAAGACGCGTCGGCAAAGCAATAAGTCGGATGGCCACGTCTGGGCAGCGCACCCGATTCCCCACGAATAGGCCGTCATTTAGGTCATGCATAATGTTCTGATGCATTTGCAGTTCACCCGATTCCGCTAGGCCGCCTGGTACCAGGTGGCCTTTTTTATTGCCTGACAGTTCCCCGTTTGAATTCATTTCCGCGAGTTTCACCTTCATGCCTTTGCCTACCGCTCCGACCAAACGTGCCGACCGCCTCTTGACTGATTCTCTTGAAGCAACCCCCAAGTCACAGCGGTCCAGCCCGCGCAAATCGGCTCTTTTGTCGCCTTCGCCGCGGATAACAGCGTCGACTCCCCCAGCAGAACTGTCTCCCGCGCCTGCAAGGCCAGCGACCCGCAACCTCGATGGCATCGCGCTCAACGGCGACCTGCCGGCCAACGCGCGGACTCGAAATCCAGCTTTGCAAGCCGAGCGTGCCACAAGTGCCCAAGCCATTGCCGCGGTCAGCAACACTGCAACCATTGCGACGGCTAGCCGTTCGAGAAAGGCTGCACGAACCGGGCAAGCCAAATTGTTTGTGTTGGACACCAATGTGTTGCTGCACGACCCGATGTGCTTGTTCCGATTTGAAGAGCACGATATTTTCTTGCCCATGATCGTGCTGGAAGAGCTCGACGGCCACAAAAAAGGCATGACCGAGGTGGCGCGCAATGCGCGCCAAACCAGCAGAACGCTCGATGCATTGGCCGGCACGCCCGGGGCTGACATTGGCAGCGGATTTCAGCTCAGCAGCACCGGGCAGCGCGAAGCCAAGGGCAAGTTGTTGTTTCAAACCCAGCCACTGGATTACAGCTTGCCTACCAGCATGCCGCAAGGCAAGGCGGATAACCAGATTTTGGGCGTGGTGGAGGCGCTGCGTAAAAACTTCGCCCCCCGAGAAGTGGTGCTGGTGTCCAAGGACATCAATATGCGCGTCAAGGCACGGGCCTTGGGCTTGGCCACCGACGACTACCAAAACGACAAAACCCTGGAAGACGGCGACCTGCTGTATTCGGGCGCCATGGCATTGCCAGCCGATTTTTGGGCCACCCATGGTCAAAGTGTAGAAAGCTGGCAACAAGGTCAAAACACGTTCTACAAGGTCAACGGCCCCACAGTTCCCAGCATGCTGATCAACCAGTTTGTCTACTTCGAGTCTCCGGGCGAACCCAGTTTGTACGCCCGCGTGACAGAAATTCGGGGAAACACGGCCGTTTTGAAGACCTTGCGCGACTTCAACCACTTGAAAAACGCCGTCTGGGGAGTTACCACGCGCAACCGCGAACAGAATTTCGCCATGAACCTGCTGACCGATCCCGAGGTCGACTTCGTGACCCTTACTGGAACCGCTGGCACGGGCAAGACCTTGATGGCGCTGGCCGCAGGTCTGACCCAGGTGCTCGACGACCGCCGCTACACCGAAATCATCGTCACCCGCGCCACCGTGAGCGTGGGTGAGGACATCGGCTTTTTGCCAGGTACCGAAGAGGAAAAGATGGGACCCTGGATGGGCGCGCTCGACGACAACCTCGAAGTGCTTGGCAAGAGCGATACCAACGCCGGTGAATGGGGCCGCGCTGCGACCAGCGAGCTGATTCGTAGCCGCATCAAGATTAAGAGCATGAACTTTATGCGCGGCCGCACTTTTTTGAACAAGTACGTCATCATCGACGAAGCGCAAAACCTCACGCCCAAGCAGATGAAAACGCTGATTACCCGCGCAGGCCCCGGCACCAAAATCGTCTGCATGGGCAACTTGGCCCAAATTGACACGCCTTACCTAACGGAAGGCTCGTCCGGATTGACGTTCGCTGTAGACCGCTTCAAAGGTTGGCCACATGGCGGCCACATTACTCTGGCGCGGGGTGAACGCTCACGTTTGGCCGATTTCGCAAGCGAAGTTCTCTAAGGGGACCTCCGAGCTCGGGCGAGGCCCCACCGCTCTGGGGCAACTCTCTAATAGTCACCGCCCCCGCCGCTGGCAAGGCTTTCAAACTTGGTGATATTGCGCAGAAATGCCAGCTTGACGGTGCCAGTGGGGCCGTTACGCTGTTTGGCGATGATGATCTCCGCCACCCCTGGCTCCTTGCAAGCGTCTTTGGTGTAGTACTCGTCGCGGTAAATGAACATGATGATGTCGGCGTCTTGCTCGATTGCGCCCGATTCACGCAAATCGCTCATCATGGGCCGCTTGTCGGGGCGTTGCTCGACGCTGCGATTGAGCTGTGACAGCGCGATGACCGGGCACTTGAGTTCACGTGCCAGCATCTTCAAGCCCCGCGAGATTTCACCGAGTTCAGTGGCGCGGTTTTCGCCGTCGCTGCTGCCGCTCATCAGCTGTAAATAGTCGACGACGATCAGACCGAGCTGCCCGCATTGTCGCGACAGGCGCCGCGCACTGGAGCGCAAATCACCTGAAGTCAGTCCGGCGCTCTCATCGATGTGCAGCGAGATGGTGCGCAACTTCTCGATCGCCTCGGACAGGCGCGGCCATTCTTCATCCGTGAGCCTGCCTGTGCGCAAGTGCCCCTGGTCGATGCGGCCGATGGAGCCAACGATACGCACAGCCAGTTGCGCTGCGCCCATCTCCATGGAAAACACGGCTACGGGCAGCCCTTCGTTGAGGGCTACGTGTTCGGCGATATTGATCGCCAACGCAGTCTTTCCCATGGACGGGCGCGCAGCGAGTACCACCAGGTCACCGGCTTGCAAGCCTGCCGTCATGCGGTCAAGGTCGTAGAAGCCCGTGGGTACGCCCGTGACGTCGTTGGGGTTATCGGCCATTTCTTGCACCCGGTCCAGCAGCTTGACAACCAAGGTATCCATG
>CAMDKE010000302.1 GCA_945901215.1 Comamonas sp. lk | reverse complement strand
CGCCAGCCTGACTGGCGCATGCGCAATGCCGCCAATTGGGCCGCAGCGTGCCTTCCCCCATCCAAAAGGACACTCCCATGAAATGCGGCATCGTAGGCCTGCCCAATGTCGGTAAATCGACCCTGTTTAACGCGCTGACCAAGGCCGGTATTGCGGCGGAAAACTACCCTTTTTGTACCATCGAGCCCAATGTGGGCGTGGTCGAGGTTCCCGATCCGCGTCTGGACCAACTCTCCAGCATCGTAAAGCCCGAGCGCATCGTGCCGGCCATCGTGGAGTTTGTGGACATTGCCGGCCTGGTGGCAGGTGCCAGCACTGGCGAAGGCCTGGGCAACAAATTTTTGGCCCACATCCGTGAAACCGACGCCACCATCAACGTGGTGCGCTGTTTTGAAGACGACAACGTGATCCACGTGGCCGGTCGGGTGGACCCGATTGCCGACATTGAGGTGATCCAGACCGAGCTGTGTTTGGCAGACCTCAGCGCCGTCGACAAAGCCCTGCACCGGGTGACCAAACTGGCGCGCTCGGGCGACAAAGAGTCGATCAAGATGGTGGCGATTTTGGAAAAATGCCAAGCCGCGCTCAATGAGGCCAAGCCGGTACGCACGATTGACTTTGGCAAGGAGGAGCTGCCCTTGCTCAAGCAGTTCTTTTTGATTACCGCCAAGCCGGCCATGTTTGTGGCCAACGTGGCCGAAGACGGGTTTGAAAACAACCCCATGCTTGACCGCCTGAAAGCCTTTGCCGCCGCGCAAAACGCGCCTGTGGTTTCTATCAGCGCCAAGATGGAAGCCGAAATGAGCGAAATGAGCGACGAGGACCGCCAGATGTTCTTGGAAGAACTCGGCCAGACCGAGCCCGGCCTGAACCGCTTGGTGCGCTCCGCCTACAGTCTCTTGGGCCTGCAAACCTATTTCACGGCAGGCGTAAAAGAGGTGCGCGCCTGGACCATCCACGTGGGCGACACTGGCCCGCAGGCGGCTGGGGTTATTCACACCGATTTCGAGAAGGGCTACATTCGGGCCCAGACCATTGCTTTTGACGACTTCATCGCCTTCAAGGGCGAGCAAGGCGCCAAGGACGCTGGCAAGATGCGCGCCGAAGGCAAAGACTATGTCGTCAAAGACGGCGACGTCATGAATTTTTTGTTTAGCTCTTAACAACAACACGAGGAAACCAACATGGCCGGACTGCTGAAAGAAATAGACCCCGACGGATTGCTGGAGTTCTCGGTGGTTTACACCGACCGCGCCTTGAACCACATGTCGCAACGCTTTCAGGGTGTGATGCGCGACATCTCGGGCATCCTGAAATCGGTCTACCACGCGCCGTCGAGCGTGCTGGTGCCCGGTAGCGGCACCTTTGGCATGGAAGCCGTGGCGCGCCAGTTTGCCACCGGCAAAAAAGCGCTGGTGCTGCGCAACGGCTGGTTTAGCTACCGCTGGACACAAATTTTTGACATGGGCCATATTCCTGCCCAGTCCATCGTGCTCAAGGCGCGGCGCACCTCGGACGCATCGCAGTCGCCCTGGGTGCCCTGCCCGATTGACCAGGTGGTGGCCACCATCTTGGCTGAGAAGCCCGACGTGGTGTTTGCGCCCCACGTAGAAACCTCGGCCGGCATGATCTTGCCCGACGATTACCTGCGCGCCGTGGCCGATGCGGTGCACCAGGTGGGTGGCCTGTTTGTGCTGGACTGCATTGCCTCGGGGACGATTTGGGTGGACATGGAAGCCACGGGTGTGGACGTGCTCATCACCGCGCCGCAAAAAGGCTGGAGCGGCTCGCCCTGCTGCGCCATGGTGATGCTCAGCGCGCGCGCGCGCGCCGCGATTGACAGCACCACCAGCACCAGCTTTGCCTGCGACCTGAAAAAATGGCTGCAGGTGATGGAGGCGTATGAGAACGGCACCCACATGTACCACACCACCATGCCCACCGACGCGCTGACCCGCCTGCGCGAAGTGATGCTGGAAACCCAGGCTTACGGCTTTGAGAAAGTGCGCGCCGAGCAATGGGACCTGGGCCAGCAAGCGCGTGCGCTGCTGGAGGACCACGGCTTTGTCAGCGTGGCGGCCGACGGCTTCAAGGCGCCGGGCGTGGTGGTGAGCTACACCACCGACGCTGGCATGCATAACAGCAAGAAGTTTATGGCCCTGGGCCTGCAAACGGCGGCCGGCGTGCCCCTGCAATGCGACGAACCGGCGGACTTCATGACCTTTCGCATCGGCCTTTTCGGCCTGGAAAAGCTGCACCACGTCGAGCGCAGCGTGGGCCACCTGGCCACAGCCTTGGAGCAGATGGAGCTGGCAGTCCACTAGGCCAAGCGGGCGATGCGCTTTTCTCACCTCGCCCGCGCCCAGCTTCTCGGGCTGCTGGCGCGCATGCCCAAGGCTGAGTTGCATATTCACATCGAAGGCTCGCTGGAACCCGAGCTGATCTTTGCCCTGGCGCACAAAAACGGCGTGGCGCTGGCCTACCCGAGTGTGGAGGCGCTGCGATCGGCCTACGCGTTTACCGACCTGCAAAGCTTTTTGGACCTGTACTACGCCGGAGCCTCGGTGCTGATCACCGAGGACGACTTTTACGCCATGGCCATGGCCTATTTCAAGCGCGCCCACGCCGACCGCGTGGTCCACGCCGAGCTGTTTTTTGACCCGCAAACCCACACCGAGCGTGGCGTGCCCATGGGCGCAGTCATCGGTGGATTGGCGCGCGCCTGTGCGGACGCGCAGGCCCAATTTGGTATCAGCGCGAGCCTGATCTTGTGCTTTTTGCGCCATTTGTCTGAGGCGTCTGCTATCGACACCTTGCAAGCCGCTTTGCCCTACCGCCAGCACTTTATTGGCGTGGGCCTGGACTCGGGCGAACGCGGCAACCCACCTGAAAAGTTTGCTACCGTATTCGCCCAATGCCGCGCCCTGGGCCTGCATGTGGTGGCGCATGCGGGTGAAGAGGGGCCACCGGCCTACATTTCGAGCGCACTGGACGTGCTGCACGTGGAGCGCATTGACCACGGCGTACGCTGCAGCGAAGACCCGGCCTTGGTGGAGCGTCTAGCCGCCAGCCGCATCCCGCTGACCGTCTGTCCGCTGTCCAACACCAAGCTGTGCGTGTTTGCCACCATGGCCGAACACAACCTGGCCACGCTCTTGCATGCCGGCCTGTGCATCACGCTGAACTCCGACGACCCGGCCTACTTTGGCGGCTACCTGCTGGCCAACTTTGAAGCTGCTTTTGAAGCGCTGCCCGCGCTCACGTCGCAGGACGCCTGGCAACTCGCGCGCAACAGCTTCGAGGCCAGCTTTGCCAGCGATGCGCAAAAGGCAGCTTGGATGGCGGAGTTGGATGCGGTGTTTCAGGCAGCGGCCTGAGCGAGCTTGGTCTCAGGCTTGCAGTGGCTCGCCGCCACTGTCATCCAGCGCGATCGCATTGTCCATGCTGAGCAATACCGGTCGCCCGTCGGGCGTATTGAGCGGCACCACGCGGGCG
>CAMDKE010000301.1 GCA_945901215.1 Comamonas sp. lk | reverse complement strand
ACAGATTCCCATGGCCATTATTGAGATGCCCTAAGCCGCCCCTCCGGTGGTGTCACACTCCCCACCTTTGAATATTGCTACAGCGGCGCGGCCGCTGTTTCTTCATGAACGCTCCTACCCCCATACTCGCTGCCCCTTCTTACCTTATCGGCGTAGACACCGGCGGCACCTACACCGACGCCGCCATCATTGAAGCCCAAGGCCACAAGGTCGTGGCGTCTGCCAAGTCGATTACCACCAAGGGCGATCTGGCCATTGGGTTGGCGGGCACTATTGCTGAGCCGATTGCAAGGTAGACAGTTGCCCCCTGACTCGCAATTGGCGGTTTGATCCGAAAGTCGCAACCCCACTGGCAGTGCTGTGCTGTCAGGTTTACCTGTGGTGGATTCAAAGTCCAATTGCTGCGACCAAAGAAAAGCAGACCTGCGTTCCAGAATCCATGGTTTTCCCTGAGGCATTGTGTGCATTTGGGCGTATCTATCATTACATTCACAACTACCTTGATTTAAATCAAGGTATTCAAACAAATCATTTTTCCTAGTAGAAATTTAATCTTTTTAAAAAAATGTTAAATTTAATTATTAATACGTTTATTTGAAAGGTTTCTGTGAATATAACAATTATCCCTTCCCGAATGTCGAAATTAAGCGCCTTAATCATTGTTTGCGCCCTTTCTGGCTGTTCTGCGCTGTCCAGTAAATCGACCCGCAATTGGAACGAGCCCACGGTATCCGACGAGGTCGCGCTTTCCCGTAGCCAAACCCTGCTGCGCACCGGTGCGGACTACCTGCAAAGCGGCGAACTCGACAAGGCGCAAAAAGTCTTTAACTCGGGTCTCAAATTTGATCTCAAGAGTGCGCCCATGCATTTTTTCAATGCGCTGACCTACCAGCTCAAGTATGAAAAGGGCGATGAAGACAGCTTTGTGATGGCCGAAGTGGGCTACCGCACAGCCGTCAACCTAGACCCTACTTTGGACATTGCCCACCTGCAGTTGGGCCGTCTATACATGGGCGCCAAAAACTATGGCGCCGCGAAAAAGTCGTTTGCCATGGCTGTGGACGCCAGGCCCAAAGCGCCTCAAGAGGCCCTGTATGCGCTGGCGCAGGCTTCCTTGCTTTCGGGTGACAGCGATACCTCGGTCTGGGCCACATCCCAGCTTGATGTGTTGCAATGGGCAGATGCCCGTTTGTACCGTGTCAAGGCCTTCCAAGCGGCCTTGGCCAAGCAGCCCAAAGTCGCGGCCGACATGCTGGCCCAGTACGCTGCGTTAGAGGTCAACAAACAGGAGTCGCGCTATGTGGGTAGCCGCGTGGATCAGCTACTGGCTATGAAAACAGCTTATTCGAAAGGCAAGAACGATGATGTGATCTTGCTAGCCGACGCGGGCACCGATTCAGCTAAGAGCGACAGCAAAGACTCCTCCGACGACAAAAAGGCCGACGCTGGCTCGTCGGACCAGCGCAAAAACTGGTTCCGCTGCGATAACCGCCCCGGCCCAGTGCAGGAAAAGGATGCCGTTTCCCTCAACCCGGCGCTAGCCTTGCCGGCCAACGAGGAAAACTTCACCGCGCCCACGCTGCCCGCACCTTGCGCGGGTGAAACCCCACCCGTGGCTATGATCGAGATCACCATGATCCGTACCGAAGAGACGGTACAAAAAAGCTATGGCATCAACCTGCTTGACGGATTAGCCATGGCCAAAACGCTCTCCAACGGTATAGACGGCACGGTCACCCAGGGCGCGACCAATATCTTCAATATGGCGGACGGTCTGGGCAGCGGATTTTTGCAGTATTCGCTCAACATCGCCAACTCGCTCTACACCAAGAACGAAGTCATCGCCCGCCCGACTTTGGCTGCGATTGACCGGCTGCCCTCGGTGTTTTTTAGTGGTGCGACCTACTCCATCAAAGTCGGCGGCGTCAACTCGTCGACGCTGGTGGACCGGCCTGTTGGTATTGCGCTGGCGGTGACGCCCACGTTTTTGCCAGACGACACGATGCTGTTGTCCATCCGGGCGAGCCGCTCGTTCATTGAGGAATCGCCCAACCCCGACGTCGCGTTGATGCAAACTCGCAACGCCGTTAATGGAACTGCTTTGGTGAAGTACGGCCAGACCTTTATTTTGAATGGCTTGGTGGAACGTGAAAAAGACGTGCTGAGTAGCGGTGTGCCCATCCTGGAAGACATTCCCGTGTTGCAGTACTTGTTTAATAAATCGGTCAAGGTGGACTACAACCGCCAAATCTTGACCTTGGTGACAGTGCGCAAACTGGTGGACTCCGATGAATCGGTCGCCAAGGCGAAAAACAAGACTGGGCTGGTCTCTGCGCACAAGCTGTCGTCGCAAGTGCAAGAGTTTATGAACCTGCAAAACAACGTTCCGGTCATGGACGAGGTGATCAGCGGCCTGCGTAACGATAATTCGCTTTACCACTTGCTGCGCCAGCGCGACATGATTCAAGACTCTTACGGCTCGAAGAACCTGGTTCGGAAAATCATTTTTGACCTGGCGGACATGGCCTACTTTTAAGCCCGGTATGCCGCGCGCCGCCCGTGGGCGGCCCGGCGATAAAGGAAAATGGCCGTTTAGACGGCCATTTTTTCGTCTTTTTTATGGGTCTTTGCCCCTGCCTGCGAATGCACACATCTTCCCCACTTTCCCACACCAGCTACCTTATCGGCGTAGACACCGGCGGCACCTACACCGACGCCGCCATCATTGAAGCCCAAGGCCACAAGGTCGTGGCGTCTGCCAAGTCGATTACCACCAAGGGCGACTTGGCCATTGGTGTCACGGGCGCCATTACTGACGCCATTGCCAAACTGCCACAGGGCCTGGCGGCCAAGGACATTGCGCTGGTCTCGGTGTCCACCACGCTGGCCACCAACGCCGTGGTCGAAGGCCATGGCAGCGCCGTGGGCGTGGTGCTGATCGGTTTTGATGCCGCCATGGTCGAGCGCACCGGCATTGCCAAGGCTTTTCCAGGCATTCCGATTGCAGTGATTGACGGTGGTCACGACCACAACGGCGACGCCCGCATGGCGCTGGACGTGGACGCTCTGGGCGCCGCGCTGGCCGCCATGGCGCCCAAGGTGGACGCGTTTGCCGTGGCCTCGGCGTTTGCGGTGCGCAACTCGGCGCACGAGCTGCAGGCGCGGGAGCTGATCGTGGCCGCCACCGGCAAACCCGTCACCTTGTCCACCGAGTTGTCGTCGTCGCTGGACGCGCCCCGGCGGGCACTGACTGCCACGCTCAACGCGCGGCTGATTGCCCGCGTATCAGGCCTGATCGACGCGGTGGGCCGCGCCATGGCGCAGCTTGGCATCGTCTGCCCGTTGATGATCGTCAAGGGCGATGGCAGCCTGGCGCTGGCGCAAAGCGTAGCCACCCGGCCGATTGAGACCGTGCTCTCGGGTCCGGCGGCCAGCCTGGTGGGTGCGCAGTGGCTCTCGGGCCTGCAAAGTTTCATCATGTCCGACATGGGCGGCACCACCACCGA
>CAMDKE010000300.1 GCA_945901215.1 Comamonas sp. lk | reverse complement strand
AGTAGTTTCGCCCCTTTGGAGATGCCAGCAAAATCCTTCTCAAGGATGACATGGTGGGGCGGTTTGGCCTTCATCTTTTCACCCCATGTTTTCTTTGCTCTTGGCATTGCTGGCTCCTGTAATGTGGTTCGGCTTCAGTATGCAGATTTCAGTCTTTAGTGCAAATAATCCCCGGGAAAACACCGATCCATCGGAGTGCTAAGTCAGAATTGAGCTCGAGGCTACGATATTTACGAGGCTGAGCTGGGAGCGTCCATCCCATTGAAGGGACTCCACGGAGCGCGTTATGCGTCGACTTGTGAGGTTGGCCCAGCCACGGACGCGGTTGACTTCCTTTTTAGGCCGAAAGCAATAAACAGCATCACTAGCATGCTCACACCCGTGGCAAGGTAAGCGTGGCTAAAACCTGTCAGCCCGCCACCTTCAAAGTCAGCAATGGCGCTAATGCAGGTAACGGCCAACAGCGTCCCCACGGCATTGAAAATATTGATCAGCCCCTGGGCTGTGCCGCGCAGGGCCGGCGGCGCTTCATCGATCGCAATGGAGCGCAGTGCGCCGCTGACCACCACACCCAGGCCAATACCTATGAGTACAGACGCCACCACGAACGCGATAAGGCCGGTCTGTGGCACTGCGCTTTGCAGGTATCCCAGCGTCAACAGTCCAAAACCAAAGATCACCATGTTGCGGGCACCCAGGCGGTTAAGCAGCCGCCCCGCCGCCATCGAGCCCACCATGGAGCACAGCACCAGAGGCAGCAGTGCCAGGCCCGCGTGCTCTACGCTGACCCCATAAGCCAGCGTGGCAATGGTGGTCAAAAACACAATGCCGCCCATGGAGAACCCCACGCCCAAGGTCAGCAGATAGGTGTACGCCAGTTGCCGGTTTGCGAAAAGCTCAATTGGAATCAGCGCTTGCGCCTGTCGCTTCTCAATCGCCACCAAGGCGGCCAGCAGTACGCCACTGGCAACCAGAAACCACGGCCACAGTAGCATCCCGGTGGCCGAGTCCGGCAGGCGCGAAATCCCCAGCACCAGACACAGCAGGAACAATAAAGTTACGGCAATACCCGCAGTGTCGATGGGCCCTGGTGCCGCGTCAGTGCGCTGGCCCGGCAAGCTGCGGGCACCCAACCACAACACGACCAGAGCGACCGGAATATTCACCAGGAACAGCCAGCGCCAGCCCAGCGTGGATGTGATCACGGTAGCCAGTGGTGGCCCAAGCACGAAGGCCATGCCGTGGGTGGCACCAATCAGCCCCAAAATACGGCCCCGCCGCTCGGCGGTGAACACATCACCAATCACCGCACTGGCCACTGGCGCAATACCCCCCGCGCCTATGCCCTGGATGGCGCGGCTGATCAGCAGCAGGTCAAAGCTGGGGGCAGCGGCGATGCACAGCGAGCCGATGGCGAAAAGCGCCACACTGGCCAGATACACCGGACGGCGGCCATGGCGGTCGCTGAAGTAAGCCATCAGCGCTGTGCTGCACATTGAACTCAGGGAAAAAACGGTAGACAGCAGCCCAGCAGTACGGTTGTCAATACCAAAGGCTGCACGCAACGCAGGCAGTACCGGCCCCACGATGGCTGAATCAAGTGCTGCCATGAAGACACCGACAAACAGCACCTGTACCAGGCGGCGCTGTGCTGCATCAGTAGCGGGCAAAGTAGTTGGAGCTTGGGTCGGCTGGCTCATCAAAGTGACTGAATTAGGCTGATCATTTTTTCGCTGTTTGGGCGCAGGCGTGTAGCGTACTCGAAGCCCGCAGCCTCAGCAGGCTATGGCAGTATGTTGGTGCGCCTCAATTTTTTGGGGCTAGGACAGCCCGGAAACATTATTGACGGGAATGCCATCACGGTCATCAGCCGGGCGGCGCGTTTTCCAATCCGCAGAGAGAGCGCATCACCCCGCATCAAAACCCGCCGCTTTTCATCGCAGAATCGGTTTTTATTGCCTGATGCGGTATCCGAGTGTCATCATACGGGTTGGGCTTCAAACGAGGCCGTGCAGAATATCAACCATAACCGAGGAAACAACCATGTTGCAAACTCCCGCCGAAGCCCAGCGACCGTGCCAGATCGTGATTACCGGGGGGGCCGGGTTCTTGGGTGTGTTGCTCGCGCGCAACCTGCTGGCTGCTCAGAAGCTGGCGTTTGCGGGAGGAGACCTGCTTTCGATCGCACGCATCACCCTGGTCGACCGCGTGCCGCCAGCGTCCGACTTGCTGGCTGATGCGCGCGTATGCGCCGTGACCGGCGACCTCAACGCCATGCTGCAGGACCCGGCCAGCGCAAGCACGGTCATCCCCGCCGACACGACGCTTGTTTTTCATCTGGCCGCGGCCGTCAGCGGTGAGTGCGAAGCCGATTTCGATCTCGGCATGCGCAGCAACCTGGCTGCCACGCTGGCTTTACTCGAGCGTTGCCGTGCTTTGCAGACCAGACCCATGCTGGTATTTTCCAGTTCGCTGGCGGTGTTCGGGGATGCACCTGGGCAGCCTATGCCAAGCACCTTGGACGACACCACTCTGCCAACTCCGCAAAGCAGCTACGGCATCCAGAAGTTCATTGGCGAGCAGCTGGTGGCCGATTACACGCGCAAGGGTTTCGTGCAGGGTCGCAGCGTGCGCCTGATGACGGTAAGCGTGCGCCCAGGCAAACCCAACGGCGCTGCGTCAGGCTTTCTGAGCGGCATGCTGCGCGAGCCCCTGGCCGGTGTGCGCGCAGCATGCCCGGTCCCGCCTGACACCCCGGTTGCACTCTCATCCGCGGCTTGCAGCATCGCAGGTCTGATCTGTGCGGCCCAAACCAGCGACGCGACTTGGGGCCCCCAAACTGCGCTGACCTTGCCCGCACTGACTACAACGCCGGCCGAGATGACCGCCGCGCTCGCGCGTGTGGCGGGCCCGCAGGTCGCCGCCCTGATCGACTGGAAGCCAGACCCCGCCATTCACAATATCGTCAAGACGTGGCCCGCGCGAATCAACTCGCAGCGCGCACACAATTTAGGTCTGCTGCCAGAAGCCAGCTTTGACGACATCATCCGCGCCTACGTTCAGGAAAACCCCCAGTCCATCAAAGCGCACTAGCAAGCCAATCAGGCGAACATGAAGTCCGATCAACCAATGGCCTGAGCCGAGCAGGTGGCAAGCAAAAGAAAAACCGCCCAGGGCACTATGTAGCAATGGTTTAGAGTCGCTGCTGGTGCAACTCCACAACTTTTTTGGAACGTTTGCGGAATCGGATGTTCAACATTTCGACAATTAACGAGAAGGCCATTGCGAAATAGATGTATCCCTTAGGAACGTGATGACCCAAGCCTTCGGCCATAAGTACCACCCCTACGACCACCAAGAAGCTCAAGGCAAGCATTTTGATGGAAGGGTGGTTTGAGACAAATCGGCCGATGCCAGAGGCAAACACCATCATCAATCCAACGGATGCAACAACGGCAGCAACCATGATCGCCACGTCGTCGACCATACCTACAGCGGTGATGATGGA
>CAMDKE010000299.1 GCA_945901215.1 Comamonas sp. lk | reverse complement strand
GTCCATGAGGCGTGCCAGCCCCATGGCAATAGACAGACCCAGGCCGGTGCCGCCATGGCGTCGGGCGGCGCTGCTGTCGCCTTGGTTGAATTCTTCAAAAATCTGCGAGTGTTGCTCTGCAGAGATACCGATACCGGTGTCTGCCACTTCAAACACCAAGCTGACGCCAGCGTTCGCCAGCGGGCTGCTGCTGACGCGCAGCACTACCCGGCCTGCGGGCGTGAATTTCAGTGCATTTCCCAGCAGGTTGGCCAGAATTTGCCGCAGTCGGCTAGCATCCGCGCAGACCCAGGCTGGCGTGTCTTTGTCAATTTGCAATACCAGGGAAAGCCCTTGCTGGCGAGCCTGGTACCCGAACAGTTGAATCAATTCCTGCAGGAAATCATTCAGGTTGAAGTTGGTCGGGCTCAGGAGCAGCTTGTCGGCTTCGATCTTGGAGAAATCCAGAATCTCATTGATGATTTTCAGCAGTGCGCGGCCTGACTGCAGTAATGTGCGCACGTGTTGTACTTCGCGCTCCGGCAAGTGGCTGTGGAGCAGAAGTTCACTCAGGCCCAGAATGCCGTTCATGGGCGTGCGGATTTCATGGCTCATGTTGGCCAGAAACATGGATTTGACCCGCAGGGCTTGCTCTGCGGACTCGCGCGCACTTGTGGCCTGTTGTACGGCCAGCTCCAGCTCTTGGTTGCGATCGGCCAGCATCCGGTCGCGCTCTTGCAGGTGCTTCAGCATGTCGTTAAAGCCGCGGGTGAGCTGCCCGATTTCGTCTTGGGAATTGCTTTGAACCTGCACTTCAAAGTTGCCGTTGCTGCTCACCTGGCGCATAGAGCTGGCCAGCGCGACGATGGGCTCGACGATACGGCGCTGCAAGCGTGCCGCCCCGCGCATCGCCAGCCAGCCCGACATTAGCGAAGCACCCAGGATGAGGAGTAAGCTGGCCAACCATTGTTCAAATAAACGGTTGGGGCTGGCGCGTACATGGATGTAGCCAACCACCTCGTCATGCAATTGAATGGGCGCCATGTGCTCGATCGTGCTTAGGCGCTGCCAGTGCGGGAAGAAAGCTGCTGTATGGTCATCGCTTTGTGTGTTGGCGTCGGCAAAAAGCTGGCGGTCACGGTCAAACACGCTGACCGCCACGATGTCCTTGTCGGCCTTGACGGACTGCAGCAGCATATTGGCTTGCCTGCGATCTTCGAACTCGAGCGCCGCGGTCAGATTACTGCCCGTCATCTGGGCCACCACGGCCAGACGCTCGAGCATATTGGCGTGAAATGCCCAGCCCTGGTAGAGCAGTAAGATCACGGCGGCGGCCGCCAGCGCCACTTTGATGGTGCGAGATACCAGCTGGTCCAGCTTGTCTTTGATGAGCTTGGTCGGCGTCATGTTGGATGCCTTTTCAGTTGACCACGCGGGCCAGTTGCAGCAGCGGTGCGCCTATCTGCAAACCCGATTCGCGGGCATTACCTAAATGAATGTCGAAGGCCACGCGGTTGTCCTGGGTGATCAGGCTAATGATGCCGCCGTACTTTCTGAAGTCCGGCATTTCGCTGATCGTTAGCAGTGCCGGATTGCCCGTGCCCTTGAGCGCGCCCGGGCTCAATTCAGGAGCGCCGTCGCTAACAAACAAGACCTGGCAGCCGCGACTGTCCGGCCCTGAGGCGGTGGTTGCGAGTTTTCGCACCCGAATCTCGCGCTCGCGCACGCTCTGACCTTGCAGGCCGTGCAAGCCGGCGGTGGTACTGGACTCGCCCCAGGTGCAAATGTTCAGCGGCTCAGCGCGCGTTTCACCTGGCCACTCCACAAACTTGACCAGCCGGATCACGAGCACGGCCTTGATGCGCGCTTCACGCGCCAGGTCGGCCTTTACTTGCGCGCCCAAGCTCAGCGCCAGACAGACTGCCAGCGCGGCGCGGGCGCAACGATGACGCTCACGCGAACGTGACAGATTTGGCTTTAACACTGACGCAAGGGGTTTCAAAATTGCAGCCGCAGGCCAAGGCTTAGGGACGCACCGACCAGGGACGACGCAGTGCCGCCCGTCTCTGAAACAAATTCAAGATGCTTGCCGCCGAGCAAATTACGGCCCACCAGTTCCCACTGGGTTGTCGGCGAGGTGCGCCTGGCCCAGCGCAAGTCCATTTGTTGGTAGCCGGGTACGCTTTGGCCAAAAGCAGTATTGGTCAGCTGGCCGACCTGGCGCAAGGCGAGATCGAGTTCCGTATTGTCGTTGGGGGTATAGGACCAACGCAAGGAGCCTGACCCGTTGGGGCTGGAGCCAAAGGCGTTTAATTCAGCGGTGGAGGAGAGAGTCTCCATGGCAAAGCGTGTCACGCTGGCTTGCAGGCGGTGCTGGCGTGAAACCTGCCAGTCGGCGGCGAGTTCGATGCCGTGGCTGCGCGCCGTAATGGAATTGGACCTGGTCATTTCGTTGTTTGGATAAGAGCAACTGGCTGCAACCGTTGACTGATCGGTCCGGCACAGTCCCAGCTGAGATGCGCCTGAGCTGCTCTGGCTGTAGTTGTTGACGTAGGCGCTCAAATCGGTCGTCAGCCCGGGTGCCCAGCGCTGCTTCCAGCCCAGCTCGTAGGCAGAACGTAATTTGGGATCTCGTTCGCCGCTCACGTCAAGAAAGGCCGGAAATGCTAAGGTCCTGCCGTTGACGCGGTAGCCAGCGGGCAACACGATGCGCCCCAGACCGCTGCTGTCGGTGCGGCTGGGCGTGCGATTGGCACTCCCCGCCATGCCCCAAAAGCTTTGGTCTTCGGAGGGCATCCACAGCAGCCGCGCGTTGGGTGCGACGGTGCTTGGCTCGTCGCCGGCTTGCTCGAGCCTGGCGCCCAGGGTCAGAATCAGCTCTTTGTTGCGCAGGGTGATGTCGTCCTGGGCCAAAAGGCTCCAGGTTGGGATGGTCAGCTTGGGTTGGTACAGCTCAATCATCGCCAGGGTGTCTGCGGCAATGCCGGTGGTGGAGGGCCGTGCCGTGTCCTCGGTCCTGCGGTAAGACACACCCAACACCAGATCATGACCGGAGAAGGCGCGGTGGCGGTACTGCAGGTCGGTATCAAAGGTGTTAATGCGCTGCCACACATGTGAGGGCCAGTCGCGCACCGCCTGGTCCAGGTAGCTTTGCGCAGTCAGGGATTTGCTGCCTTGCAACTGACGTTGCCATCGCAGCAACAGGTGGCCGCCAGACACCGCCTGGGTGATGGCGCTGGTGCTGAAAAACGTCGCGCTGCCGGGCTGGCTGAGCACGGCAGATTCACCGTGACGGCCTTGGTAGATCTCGCCCTGAACTGTCACGGCGTCGGCCGCGCTGGGGTTGAGGTCCGCGCGTGCGCCCATGCGTTGCTGGCGCCAGGGGTCAAATCCGGGCTGGCCGGTGGATTGCAAGCTAAGAGCTTCTCGGTCAAAACCTTTGGCGTAAAGCCGCCAGTAGCCCGAGTCCTCGAGCTTGCCGCCGTAGCGCATAGACAGTGTGCCGCGCTCGGCCGTGCCGGATCTGACTT
>CAMDKE010000298.1 GCA_945901215.1 Comamonas sp. lk | reverse complement strand
CCGGATCGACATCTCCGGTAAGCACCACATTGCTTCCCCCGCCCAAAATAAAGGTGGGTGCCGCAGCCAATTCAGCGTCAGCCAACAGCGCCAGCACATCGTCTTGGCTGCCGATGCGCACCAGACGGCGCGCCCGGGCCACTATGTGAAACGTGTTGAGCGGCTGCAAGGGAACGTTTTTCTCGACTACCATGGTTGGATTGTCGCACCCGCCCAAAGCGGAAAATGCCATTCCCACCACCTGTGAGAGATAAATCCATGCCTTCTTTTGATACGGTTTGCGAGGCCAATATGGTCGATGTGAAAAACGGCGTAGAAAACACTGCCAAGGAAATCACCACGCGCTTTGACTTCAAGGGCACTTCGGCCAGCATTGACATAAAAGACAAGGAGATTACCTTGATAGGCGACGCCGAATTTCAACTCGCTCAAATTGAAGATGTGTTGCGCAACAAACTCACCAAACGCAATGTCGATGTGCGCTTTCTGGACCTGGGCGACGTGCAGAAAATGGGCGGAGACAAGGTCAAACAGGTCATCAAGGTGCGCAACGGCATCGAAGTGGAGTTGGGCAAAAAAATCCAGCGCCTGATTAAAGACAGCAAACTGAAGGTACAAGGCGCCATCCAGGGCGACTCGGTGCGCGTCACCGGCGCCAAGCGCGACGACTTGCAAGCCGCCATGGCCTTACTGAAAAAAGAAATCACCGATGTGCCGGTGAGCTTTAACAACTTCAGGGACTGAGGGCACGGACAAGGCACCGCCTGGAGCGCTCGGACGCGCCCTATTTCTTCCCCAAGCGCGACTCCTTGCCCTTGACCAGGCGGGAGATGTTTTCGCTATGGCGCCAAACCAGCATGGCGCAAATCGCCACCAGCGCGAGGGCAACCGGGTTGTCCGAACGCCAGGCAACACCGTCGCCCATCAGGTAATACACGGGCGCAAAAACCGCTGCCACCAAGGACGCCAGCGACGAGTAGCGGAAAAAGTAGGCAATCAACAGCCAGGTCACTCCCGTTGCCAGACCCAGCACACCGCTGACTGCCACCACCACCCCCATAGCAGTAGCGACCCCCTTACCACCCCGGAACCGGAAAAAAACCGGATACACGTGGCCCAAAAATGCCGCCAGACCCACCAAGGCCACCGTGCCTGCCTCTAGGCCGTAGGCTGCGCCGTAGTGCTGGACCCAAAAAACCGGCAACCACCCCTTGAGTGCGTCAAGCAAAAGGGTGAGTACGGCTGCGAGTTTGCTGCCCGAGCGCAGTACATTGGTGGCGCCGGGGTTTTTGCTGCCGTAGCTGCGCGGGTCGCTTAAACCCATCACCCGGCTGACGATCACCGCAAAAGACAATGAACCGACCAAATAGCCCGCCAAAGTGGCCGCCAGGCTGAACATCGCGAGGTAGGTCGCGCCACCATCGTTGGAATTCAATGCGTTGAGAGGTTCCAAAACAATCTCCATGTGCGCCAGCGTGACGCGCCTTGGGGCAGCGCTGGCTAATCAGTCGTCCAAGGCGCACTGTACTGCGATTGCACCCAGCAGGGTTTGGCACACGGCAGGGGCGATACCAATCAAATAGCCGCGCCGCCCGCCATTGATCAGAATCTGGGGCAAGGCCAGTATGGACGCCTCTATAAACACCGGCATGGTCCGGCGTGTGGCGAAAGGCGAGGTGCCGCCCACCAAATACCCACTGTGGCGGTTGGCCGTTTCGGGAGTGCAGGGTTCGATCGACTTCGCACCCGTCTGGCGCGCCAGAGCCTTGGTCGACACTTTGCGGTTGCCGTGCATCAGCACCAGCAGGGGCTTGGCGTCCTGGTCTTGCATCACCAAGGTCTTGACCACATGAAACGGATCCCAGCCCAACACCAGCGCACTGTGCTGCGCACCACCATGCTCCAGGTATTCGTAGGGGTGTTCGGTGAACGCAACGCCCTGCTTTTTCAGTAGCAGCGTCGCTGGGGTCTGGCTCACCCGGTCGATTTTTGCCATGGCTAGCAGGCAAGCGCCTAGACCGTCGGATCGCGCATTTCCCAGCGGATGTCGTCGATGGCCTTGAGCAGCTCGGGTGACAGCGTGGTGCCATAGGCATCAATGTCTTCATCCAATTGCGCCTGCGTGGTCACCCCAATGATGGTACTGGCCACCTGCCACTTGGTGTAACAAAAGGCCAGCGCCATGCGCGTGGGTGTGAGGCCATGTTCCCGCGCCAGCGCGTTGTAGCGACGCGCTGCGGCCAGCGCCTCGGCCCGGCCCCAGCGCTGTTTGCGGGTGGATTCGAACATCGTGATGCGGGCCTTGGGTGGTGCGTCCGGCCCGGTGGGGCCCGAGGCGTCGTACTTGCCTGTGAGCAAACCGAAGCCCAGCGGCGAATAGGCCAACAGCGAAACGCCCAAGTGGTGCATGGCTTCGTCCATGCCGTTTTCGTGGGTGCGGTTGAGCAGGCCGTAGGCGTTTTGTACCGTGGCCACGCGCGGCAGGCCGTGTTGCTCGGCCAGGCGCACAAACTCACACACGCCGTAAGGTGACTCGTTGGACAAGCCCACGGCACGGACCTTGCCCGCTTTGACCAGTTGAGCCAGGGCCTCAAGCTGGGTGTGCATGGATGTGACTTCGCGGTCCTTGCTGGGGTCGAAATACATCATGCCAAACAGCGGCATGTTGCGGGTCGGCCAATGCAGTTGGTACAGGTCGATGACGTCCGTCTGGAGTCGCTTGAGGCTGCCCTCGCAAGCGGCCACGATGTCAGCCGCCGTCACATCCAGTGCACCGCCGCGCACCCAGGGCATGCCGCGCGAGGGACCAGCGACCTTGGTGGCAATCGTGAGTTTTTGGCGCAACTGCGGGTTGTTGGCGATCCAGCGGCCAATATAGGCTTCGGTCACCTGAAAGGTCTCAGCGCGCGGCGGCACAGCGTACATCTCGGCCGTATCCCAAAAGGTAATTCCGCGCGCCACGGCGTGGCTGAGGATGGCGTGGGTGGTGGGCTCATCCACTTGCTCACCAAAGGTCATGGTGCCCAGGCAAATGGGGGTGACGTGCAGGTCGCTGCTGCCAAGTTGGATGGTTTTCATGGTCGTTTTTGGCTGAGGTAAAGAAAAACAGAAATGCCACGGGCGCGACTTCAGGCCCCGGCAGCTTGTCGGGCCCGCGCCTCTTCTTGCAGGCGCAGCACGCGCCGCTGCACTTTACCAGTGGTGGTCATGGGCAAGGCATCGACAAACTCGATCTCTTTGGGGTATTCGTAGGGCGCGAGCAAGCCTTTGACGTGCGCCTGCAACTGTGCCACCAGGCGCGCCTGGAACTTCTGTCGCGCTTTTGCACCCAAGGCCTGCTGCGCGGCCAGCGCGTCGGGCGACAAGACCACATAGGCCTTCACCAGCGCGCCCCGGTCCGCATCGGGCTTGGGCACCACGGCCGCGTTGGCCACCGCCGGATGCTTAACCAGGCAGTTCTCGATCTCGCCCGGCCCGATGCGGTAGCCCGCCGACTTGAACACATCATCAGTGCGACCCTGGTACCAGAGGTAGCCGTCCGCATCGCGCACCGCCAG
>CAMDKE010000297.1 GCA_945901215.1 Comamonas sp. lk | reverse complement strand
AGGCGTTGCTCTTTCTGAATGGACTCGGCTGCGGCATTAAAGCGCACTACGGCGGGCAAAAACAAGGCGTTCAAGGTGCCGTGGTGCAGGCGCGGGTTGACGCCACCTAAAGAGTGGCTCAGGCTGTGGACGCAGCCCAGGCCTTTTTGGAAGGCCATAGCGCCTTGCATGCTGGCGCTCATCATGTTCCAGCGGGCCTCGCGGTCTTGCCCGTTGGCGGTGGCGCGCTCGATGTGGCCCCAACCGCGCGCCAGGCCGTCCAAACCAATGCCGTCAGCCGGCGGGTTGACCGCCGGCGCCATAAAGGTTTCCATGCAGTGCGCAATCGCGTCCATGCCGGTGGCGGCTGTCAACATGGGAGGCAGGCCCAGGGTGAGTTCGGGGTCGCAAATGGCGATTTTGGGCACGAGAAACCAGCTGTGAAAGCCCAGTTTGCGGCCGTCGTCGACGATGACGATCGCGCCGCGCGCCACCTCGCTGCCGGTACCGGCCGTGGTGGGCACAGCTATCAGCGGCAGCACCTGGTCAGTGATTTTGGGGCTGCCGCCCTCGATGGTAGCGTAGGTTTTGAGCGGCCCCTGGTGTGTGGCGGCAATGCAGACGCCCTTGGCCAGGTCTAAGCTGGAGCCCCCGCCCACACCCACCAAGCCGTCGCAGCCCTCTTTTTTTAGTAGCGCTACCGCCGCGCGCACAGCGGATTCGGTCGGGTTGGATGGGGTTTCGTCAAACACCGCATACGGGTGGTCACCTAGTGCTGCCAAGGCCCGGACCAAAACACCGGCCGCACGCACCCCGGCGTCGGTGACGATGAGCGGCTTGTGTATGCCCACACGCTCACACTCGGCGCGCAGGGTGGAAATGGCGCCGAAGTCAAGGTTGATCTGGGTGATGTAGTTGATAAGTGCCATGGGCGGGCCGTCCGTAGTGAGCCGTTAAGATGCTGGCACTTTACCCTGCCCCTTCGATGCCCCCGGACCCCTGGGAGACGCAGCGAGGGTTGACGCCACCCAACTTCAGGAGCCCCTTTCATGTCCAACGCTTCTCCCCTGTCCCTTCTTAAAGACCCCAGCCTGCTCAAAACCGACGCGCTGATCAACGGTAACTGGATCAAAGGCGCCAGCCGGTTTGACGTGTTGGATCCCGCCACCGGCCACAAGCTGGCCGACGTGGCCAACCTGGGCCCGACTGACGCGCAGGCCGCCATTGCCGCCGCCAACGCTGCCTGGCCCGCTTGGAGGGCAAAAACCGCCAAGGAACGCAGCGCCATCTTGCGTAAATGGTTTGATTTGCTGATGGCCAATCAGGACGACCTGGCGCGCATCATGACCGCCGAGCAGGGCAAGCCCTTCCCCGAGGCCAAAGGTGAAATTGCCTACGGCGCGAGCTTTGTCGAGTGGTTTGCCGAAGAAGCCAAGCGCGTCAACGGCGAGACCCTGCCTCAATTTGACAACAACCGCCGTCTGATGGTGCTAAAAGCACCGATCGGCGTGTGCGCCGCCATTACGCCGTGGAACTTTCCGCTGGCGATGATCACTCGCAAAGTGTCCCCGGCGCTTGCTGCAGGTTGCCCGGTGGTCATCAAACCAGCCGAACTCACGCCGCTGACCGCGCTGGCCGCGGCGGAGCTGGCGATACGCGCCGGCATCCCCGCTGGCGTGCTGAACATGATCACGGCCGATGCTGACAACTCGATCGCCGTGGGCAAGGTGATTTGCGCCAGCGATGTGGTGCGCCATCTGAGCTTTACCGGATCGACCGAAGTGGGCCGCATTTTGATGGCGCAAAGCGCGCCCACCATCAAGAAAATGTCGCTCGAATTGGGCGGCAACGCGCCCTTCATCGTGTTTGACGACGCAGACATTGCCTCAGCCGTAGAAGGCGCGTTGGCCAGCAAATACCGCAACGCTGGCCAAACCTGCGTCTGCGCCAACCGCTTTTATGTGCAAGCCGGGGTATACGACCAGTTTGTCGCCCAGTTCACGGCACGGGTGAAACTCATGAAAGTGGGCAACGGGTTTGACGAAGGTGTGGTCCAGGGCCCGCTGATCGAAGACGCGGCGGTTGCCAAGGTCACGCGCCACGTGGAAGACGCCATCGCCAAAGGCGGCAAGGTGGAAACCGGTGGCAAGGCCTTGCACGGCCAGTTTTTTGAGCCCACCGTTATCTCCGGCGCCACCGCTGACATGGCCTGCGCGCGCGAAGAAACTTTTGGCCCGTTTGCACCGATCTTCAAGTTTGACAAGGAACAAGAAGCCATTGACGCGGCCAACAACACTGAGTTTGGCTTGGCCAGCTACTTCTACAGCCGAGACATCGGCCGCATTTACCGCGTGGCTGAGGCCTTGGAATACGGAATGGTTGGCATCAATGTGGGCATTTTGGCGACCGAACACGTGCCCTTTGGGGGCGTCAAACAGTCAGGCCTGGGCCGCGAGGGATCGCATTGGGGCATCGACGACTACGTGGAAATGAAGTACCTGTGCATTGGGGATGTGCTCAAGTAGAAATAAAAAAAGGCGCATGGTCAAACCATGCGCCTTTTTGTCCGGCGATTAAAGCCAGATTAACGGATCACAGCCAGCTCTTCGAGCTTGCCGCCCTTGATGGTCTTCAGAGTCAAAGCGCCGCCCTTGATATCGCCTTTTTCGTCAAATGAGACGGGGCCGGTGACGCCAGCAAAGTCCTTGGTTGCAGCCAAAACGGGCAAGTACTTGGCTGGGTCAGAAGAACCGGCCTTAACCATGGCAGCCACCATGATCTTCACGCTGTCGTACACATAAGGCGCGTAGACCTGGACGTCCGCACCAAACTTTGCCTTGAATTTCGCCTTGAAGTCGTCCATGCCCACTTTGGCCTTGCCTTCAACACCACCGGCTTCAGCGCAGAACACCTGGTTGTCTGTCACTGCATCACCAGCGAGCTTGACCAGCTCAGTAGAGCAAATGCCGTCGCCGCCCATGAACTTGGCATTGATGCCCAGAGATTTCATTTGGCGCAGCATGGGGCCTGCAACAGCGTCCATGCCACCAAAGAAAACGACGTCAGGCTTTTTGCCCTTGATGGTGGTCAGTATGGCGTTGAAGTCGGTCGCTTTGTCGGTGGTGAACTCTTTGGCCACCACGGTGCCGCCAGCGGAAACCACGGCTTTACTGAACTCTTCAGCCACGCCTTGACCGTAAGCGGTACGGTCATCGATCACGGCAATAGACTTGCCTTTGAGCGTGGCCACCGCGTACTTGCCCAGCGTGCCACCCAGTTGGGTGTCATCAGCCACCACACGGAAAGTGGTTTTGAAACCTTGGCGTGTGTACTTGGGGTTGGTCGCCGAGGGCGAAATTTGTGGAATACCTGCGTCGCTGTAAATCTTGGATGCGGGAATCGACGTGCCTGAGTTCAGGTGACCGATCACGCCAGAGACCTTTGCGTCAGCAAGCTTTTGGGCCACTGCGGTGCCTTGCTTGGGGTCAGCAGCGTCGTCTTCGGTCATCAGCTTGATGGTGACTTTTTTGCCGCCGATGGTTACGCCCGCGGCGTTAAGCTCTTCCACGGCCATGATGGCGCCGTTTTCATTGTCCTT